>NZ_JAAUVO010000023.1:0-54968 GCF_012030385.1 Microbacterium sp. B19(2022) | reverse complement strand
GGTCATGTCAGTCCTTCATGGGGGTGGGGTTCCGTGCTCAGCCGCACGGGGCTCCTCCACCCCATCGGTGTCGGGTGACGGGAGGCTGGCCTTCGGGCGACGGGGAGGTGAACGGTGCGTCCGGTACCTGCCGAAGCCCCACCGGCCCGCCCCGGTACGCTGGAAACCATGCTCAACATGGCTGACGGCCTCGCCCGTCTCGGTGCGCTCGCCGAGAACCCGGTCGTCCGCACCCTCGCGACGGCGTTCGCGAATGCCGGTTTCGACCTGGCCGTGGTCGGTGGACCGGTGCGCGATGCGCTGCTGGGTCGGGCGACGCACGACCTCGACTTCACGACGAACGCCGCGCCTGACGACATCCTGGCCATCGTCACGCCGATCTCGACCGCGCAGTGGGACATCGGTCGCGCATTCGGCACGATCGGTGCGCGCGTGCAGGGCGAGCAGGTCGAGATCACGACCTATCGCGCCGACAGCTATGACGGCGTGACCCGCAAGCCCACGGTCGAGTTCGGCGACACGATCGACGGCGACCTCGTGCGCCGCGACTTCACCGTCAACTCCATGGCGCTGCAGGTGCCCGCCGTGAAGCTGGTCGATCCGACCGGTGGCGTGGAAGACCTCATCGCCGGCATCCTGCGCACCCCGGCCGACCCGCGGATCTCGTTCGGCGACGACCCGCTGCGGATGCTGCGTGCTGCCCGCTTCAGCGCCCAGCTCGGGTTCCGCGTCGAGGAGGCCACGGCCGAGGCGATCGCCGAACTGCGCGAGACCCTCAAGATCGTGAGCCCGGAGCGCATCCAGTCCGAGGTCGTGCGCCTCATGCAGACCGACGATCCGGTGCGCGGCATCCGCGTGCTGGTCGACACCGGTCTGATCGATGAGTTCCTCCCCGAGGTCACCGAACTGCGCCTCGAGGTCGACGAGCACCACCACCACAAAGACGTCTACGAGCACTCCCTCACCGTGCTCAGCCAGGCGATCGAGCTCGAGCACTCCCGGCATCCGGGCGCCGCCCCCGATGTGCCGCTACGCCTCGCCGCGCTGCTGCACGACATCGGCAAGCCGCGCACGCGCAAGCTCGAGCCCGGTGGCGTGGTGACGTTCCACCACCACGACGTCGTCGGCTCGCGCATGGCTCGCAAGCGCCTGCAGTCCCTGCGGTTCGATACCGACACGACCGATGCCGTCTCCACGCTGATCGAGCTGCATCTGCGCTTCTTCGGTTACGCCGAGGGCACCTGGACGGATGCCGCAGTGCGGCGGTACGTGCGCGACGCGGGTGACCTGCTGGAGCGCCTGCACATCCTCACCCGCGCCGATGTCACCACGCGCAACAAGCGCAAGGCCGGACGCCTGGCGAGCGCGTACGACGACATCGAGTCGCGCATCGCGGCGCTGCGCGAGCAGGAGGAGCTCGACTCCATCCGTCCGGAGATCGACGGCAACCGCATCCAGCAGGTGCTCGGCATCGCGCCGGGCCGCGAGGTGGGCGAGGCGTACCGGTTCCTGCTCGATCTGCGGTTGGACGAGGGCGTGCTGGGTCCCGAGGTCGTGGAGCAGCGGCTGCGCGAGTGGTGGGCCGCGCGTAGCTGAACCCCGGGGTCAGCGCAGTTCGGGGACGATGATCTCGACCTCGTCGGACACGAGCTCGAAGTCCTTCGGGTTCGGCGACCTGTCGTGCCGGGGCTAATCGGAGGCGCGGGCGATCACCGCGGCGGTGTTCGGCGAAAGGGCGACCGTCCCACTCTCGTGCACGGAGTCGCCCGTCGACAACAGCACCTCGTACCCCGGCGCGACCTCGAACGTCGCCGGCTCGGCCGAGAGGTTCACCAGCACCGAGAGCCCGCCCCGATCGATGCGGTACACCCGGTGCTCGGGGCGCCCGTCCGTGTCGCGAACCTCGACCCGCGTCCTCCTCGCATCCGGATCGGTGAGCTCGCCGCGCTCACGCCGCAGTCGGGCGAGGTCGCGGTACAGCCTGAGAAGACGGTCGTGCACCGGGTCGTCGAGCTCGCTCCAGTCGAGGTGCGACCGCCGGAAGGTGTCGGGGTCCTGCGGGTCGGGCACGGCATCCGGGTCCCACCCCATCCGCGCGAATTCCGCGGTGCGTCCCTCGGCAACGGCCCGACCGAGCTCGGCCTCGGGGTGCGAGGTGAAGAACTGCCACGGGGTGGACGCGCCCCACTCCTCTCCCATGAACAGCATCGGCGTTCCCGGCGAGGTCAGCGTCAGTACGGCGGCCACCGCGAGCCGGTCGGGCGAGAGCGTGGCCGAGAGCCTGTCGCCCGCCGCACGGTTCCCGATCTGGTCGTGGTCCTGCGCGAACGTCACCAGGCGCCAGTCGGGCACCTCCGGCGGGATCGGCGATCCGTGCGGGCGCCCGCGGAACGACGAGTACGTGCCGTCGTGGAAGAACCCGTGTTCCGTCACCTTGGCGAGAGCGTCGTGCGCGGCGAAGTCGGCGTAGTAGCCGGTCGTCTCGCCGGTGAGGGCGACGTGCACGGCATGGTGCCAGTCGTCGGACCACTGCGCGGTGAGCCCGTGGCCACCGGCCTCACGCGGAAGGATCATCACGGGATCGTTGAGGTCGGACTCCGCGATGAGGCTGAGCGGCCGGTTCAGCTGTGCGGAGAGGGCATCGACCCGCGTCGCCAACTCCCGGAGGATGTGGACCGGCTGCCGGTCCCGCAGGGCGTGCACGGCATCGAGCCGCAGCCCGTCGACATGGAAGTCGCGCAACCACATCAGCGCGTTGTCGATGATGTATTCCCGCACGGGCGGCTCGTCGAGGTTCACCGAGTCGCCCCAGGCGGTGCCGTCGCCCTCGCGCAGGTAGGGCCCGAACTTCGGCAGGTGGTTCCCGCTGGGCCCGAGGTGGTTGTACACGACGTCCTGGATCACGGCGAGGCCGCGCCCGTGGGCGGCGTCGACGAACCGCTGATACGCGGCCGGGCCGCCGTAGGCCTCGTGCACCGTGTACCAGAGCACCCCGTCGTACCCCCAGTTCCAGTGCCCGTTGAAGGCGTTCACCGGCAGGAGCTCGACGTGCGTCACGCCGAGGTCGACGAGATGATCCAGTCGCTCCGTGAGCGCGTCGAGCGTGCCCTCGGGGGTGAACGTGCCGATGTGGAGCTCGTAGATCAGGCCGCCTGCGAGCTGTCGGCCCGTCCAGGAGACGTCGTTCCACGCGTGGGCCACGGTGTCGAAGACCGCCGACGGGCCGTGCACGCCCTCCGGCTGCCGCCGCGAGCGGGGGTCGGGCCGCAGCTCCTCCTCGTCGTCGATCACGAAGCCGTACCGCCCGCCGTCGCCGAGGGTGACGTCGCGGCGCCACCACCCCTCGGCCGCCGGGCGGAGGTCACTTTCGTCGACCGTCGTGCCGTCGCTGTCGATCCGCCGCAGCCGCATCCGATTCGCGCGCGGCGCCCACACCTCGATCACCGGGGCTCCGTCTTCACCGTGCGAGCTCGATCAGCGCGACCGGGTAGGTGTCGAGCAGCTCGGCGAGTCGCACCGGGCCCGGCGCGATCCGGCGTCCGGTCAGCACATCTGTGCCGGGGATGTCGGGCCGCATCATCACGGTGTCGCCCCACCCACCGCGGGCCGCCAGGCCGACCGGAAGACGGGTCGCCACGGCGGTGATGCCGCCGCGATGGACGGCGACGGCGTGCTCCGCCGCGGGTCCCTCGACCACCGCCGGACGGTAGACGGTGAAGAGCTCGGGGTTGTCGCGCCGCAGTCGCAGCGCACGCGAGACGACGAGCAGCTTGGCCCGGCCCGAGTCGTCGATGGGCGGAAGGATGCCGCGGGCGACGTCGGCGTCGAGCTCCTCGAGCATCCGCGCGCGCAGGGCGAAGTCCACGGGACGACGATTGTCGGGATCCACGAGCGACAGATCCCACAGCTCGCTGCCCTGGTACACGTCGGGAACGCCCGGCCCGGTGAGCTGCAGCAGCGTGGCTGACAGCGAGTTCGAGCGCCCCGCATCGACGATCTCGCTGACGAAGCGGTCGAGGACTGCCGCGGCATCGCCCTCGACGGCGCGGGCGATCCGGCCCAGTCCCTCTTCGAATGCCGCATCCGGCTGCTGCCAGGTCGTCGCCTCCGCGGCTTCCCGCGCGGCCTTCGTGGCATAGGCGAGAAGGCGATCGGTCGAGATCGGCCATGCACCCACGGTCGCCTGCCAGATCAGCGCATCGAGAGGACCGTGACCGGTCGTCGCGATCGCCCGCAGCTCGTCCAGCACCGCCGCCCAGCGCTCGGGCATCTCGGACAGCACGCTCAGCCGCGCGCGCACATCCGCGGAGCGCTTCGTGTCATGCGTCGACAGCGTGGTCATCGACGCCGGCCACGCGGCGAGCCGCGCCCGCTGCGCCTCGTGGAACTCTCCCACCGTGAGAGCGGGGATCGACGGGTCGCCGCCCACCTCGGTCAGGGTGCCCAGGCGGGTGCAGCGGTAGAAGGCGGTGTCCTCCACGCCCTTGGCCATGACCGCTCCACTCACCTGCGGGAAGCGCTGGGCCACCTCGAGGCGAGGGTCGGCGAGAAGCGGCTCCAGCTCGGCGAACGTGGCGGCGAGGTCGGGCCGTCGGCGTCGTGCCTCGGTGAAGGCATGCTCCAGATGCTCGCGTCCCTCCGGCAGGTAGGAGCGGTACACGGGGAAGCAGGCCAGCAGCTCGACCAGTCCGTCCTCCGCCCGCACGATCCCGTGGGGAAGGGTGCGCACCAGTCGCCGCACCTCCGATCCGAGGAGCTCTTCCGCCACCAGGCGCTTGGTGTCGTGGATCAGGTCGGTCCATGACTGCGCCGGCGGCAGACCCGTCTCGGCGCGCAGGCGCTCGTCGAGACGGTCGAGCTGGTCGACGCCATCCCGGTCCACCAGCACGCGGTCGAACTCGACGAGCGCGTCGTACCCGGTCGTGCCGTCGGTGCGCCACCAGGCGGGCAGCACCTCGCCCGGCTCGAGGATCTTCTCGACGACGGTGTATGCCCTTCCCGTCGCATCCGCCAGCTGCTCCAGGTAGCCACCGGGATCGGCGAGGCCGTCCGGGTGGTCGACGCGCAGCCCGTCGGCGAGACCCTCCCGGATCCAGCGGACGATCTCGCGATGCGACTCGGCGAAGACGTCAGGCAGCTCGACGCGGATGCCGGCGAGCTCGGACACCGCGAAGAAGCGGCGGTAGGTGAGGTCGGTGTTCTGGTCGCGCCAGAACCGCAGCTCGTAGTGCTGCGCGTCGAGCAGTGCGGGCAGGTCATCGGCCAGCGTCGAGGTGCCGGGAGCGAGCGGGAGCACGTGCTCGAAGTAGGTGAGCACGCCGTCCGGCGCATCGGGGGCGAAGGTCGCATCGACGACGAGCTCGCCGTCTGCGATCGCCTGCTCGGGGGAGGAGCCGAGCACCGGCAGGATCACGCGTCCGCCGCCGGCGGCCCAGTCGATGTCGAAGGCAGCGGCCCGGCGCGTTCCCTTCCCGAGCCGCAGCACCTCCCACCACCACGGGTTCTGCCGCGGCACCGCGACACCGACGTGGTTGGGCACGATATCGACGAGGATGCCGAGGTCGGCTGCGCGCGCGGCGGCGGCGAACCGGACGAGGCCCTCCTCGCCGCCTCGGTCGGAGTCGACGCGCGAGTGGTCGACGACGTCGTACCCGTGGTTCGATCCGCGCACGGCGGCGAGCAGCGGCGAGAGGTACGCCCACGAGACGCCGAGGTCGGCGAGATAGCCGGTCACCGCCGCGGCTTCCCCGAGAGGAAAGTGCTCGCTGATCTGCAGCCGGTACGTCGACAGCGGTCTTCTCGTCACGATGTGGCCTGCTCGTTCTGGATCCGGAGGGAGGCATCGACCGAATCGTCGATCTGCGGCGGTGCCGCGTCGGCCTCCTGCAGCACGAGCATCGCCTTGCCTTCCAGAAGTACCGTATCGCCGGGCCGAACGGCAGTCGCCTCGTGGAGCGCGCCGGCCGTATCGACCACGGCGTCCCACTGGTCTCCGTAGCCCTCATCGGGCACCGCGACATCGACCGGATCGTCGCCGCTGTTGAAGTACAGGACGAAGTTCACGTCGGTGACAGGCCGTCCACGGCTGTCGTTCTCACGGATCCCTCGACCGTTCAGGAACACGCCGACGCAGCGTCCGAATCCCGAGTCCCAGTCCTCCGGCGCCATCGGACCGCCGTCGGGTCGCAGCCACACGACGTCGGGGATGCGCTCGGCATCCTCGGCGCGCACCGGACGCCCGTCGAAGAAGCGGCTCCGACGGAAGGTCGGATGCTCGCGCCGCAGCCGTGAGATCGCCGCCGTGAACTCGACGAGCGGCAGGTCGGCGTTCTTCCAATCGACCCAGGCGATCTCGTTGTCCTGCGCATAGACGTTGTTGTTGCCGCCCTGGGTGCGCCCCAGCTCGTCGCCGTGGGCGAGCATGGGAACGCCCTGCGAGAGCAGCACCGTCGCGAGGAGGTTGCGCTGCTGGCGCGCTCGCCGCCGGTTGATCTCGAGGTCGTCGGTCGGTCCCTCCGCGCCCATGTTGTCGGAGCGGTTGTGGGATTCGCCGTCGGCATTGTCCTCGCCGTTGGCCTCGTTGTGCTTCTCGGCATAGGAGACGAGGTCGCGCAGCGTGAAGCCGTCGTGCGCGGTGACGAAGTTGATGGAGGCCACCGGCCGCCGCCCCGAGTGCTCGTA
Organism: Microbacterium sp. B19(2022); assembly: GCF_012030385.1. Classification (NCBI taxonomy): domain Bacteria; kingdom Bacillati; phylum Actinomycetota; class Actinomycetes; order Micrococcales; family Microbacteriaceae; genus Microbacterium; species Microbacterium sp. B19(2022). The sequence continues at coordinate 48,287 of NZ_JAAUVO010000023.1, read as the reverse complement.
CAGGTCGGCCGAGCCGGTGATCCGCGAGGCGAACTCGCCGAGGGCCTGCGGCTCCCCGCGCCAGAAGTCGCGCACGGTGTCGCGGTACCGGCCGTTCCACTCCGACCACTGCGGCGGGAAGTTCCCCACCTGATAGCCGCCGGGGCCCACGTCCCACGGCTCGGCGATGAGCTTCACCTGCGACACCACCGGGTCCTGCTGCACGAGCTCGAAGAAGGCGGCGAGCCGGTCGACGTCGTAGAACTCCCGGGCCAGGGCGGAGGCGAGGTCGAAGCGGAATCCGTCGACGTGCATCTCGGTCACCCAGTACCGCAGCGAGTCCATCAGGAGCTGCAGCGCGTGCGGGTTGCCGGCGTTGAGGCTGTTCCCCGTCCCGGTGTAGTCGGTGTAGTAGCGGCGGTCCTCCTCGAGCCGGTAGTACGCCTCGTTGTCGATCCCTCGCATCGAGAGCGTCGGGCCGAGGTGGTTTCCCTCGGCGGTGTGGTTGTACACGACGTCGAGGATGACCTCGATCCCGGCTTCGTGCAGCGTGCGCACCATCGCCCGGAACTCCTGCACCTGCTCGCCGCGCTCTCCCGTCGAGGCATAGGCGTTGTGCGGGGCGAAGAAGCCGAGGGTGTTGTAGCCCCAGTAGTTGGAGAGGCCTCTGTCTTCCAGCACGGAGTCGTCGACGAACTGATGCACGGGCATGAGCTCGAGCGCGGTGATGCCGAGCCGCTGCAGATGCTCGATGACCGACGGATGCGCCACGCCCGCGTAGGTGCCGCGCAGCTCTTCCGGGATGTCCGGATGCAGCTGCGTGAGGCCCTTCACGTGAGCCTCGTAGATCACCGTCTCGGCGTACAGCGTGTGCAGCGGCCGGTCGCCGGCCCACTCGAAGAACGGGTTGACCACGACGCCCTTGACCATCGCATCGGCCGAGTCGTCGTCATTGCGGGATTCGGGGTCACCGAAGTCGTAGCCGAACAGCGACTGCCCCCAGTCCATCCGCCCGGCGACGGCCTTGGCGTAGGGGTCGAGGAGGAGTTTGTGCGGGTTGAACCGCCGGCCCTGCTCGGGCTCGTGCGGACCGTGCACCCGGTAGCCGTACAGCTGCCCCGGCTGCACCGTGGGCAGGTAGCCGTGCCAGACATAGGCGTCGACCTCGGTCAAGGCGATGCGCTCCTCGTTGCCGTCTTCGTCGAAGAGGCACAGCTCCACGCTCTCGGCGCCCTCGCTGAACAGGGCGAAGTTGGTGCCCTGCCCATCGAAGGTCGCCCCCAGCGGGTACGCCGAACCGGGCCAGATCTCGCGGCTCATCCGGCGAGAGGGCGCTGTCGCGACCGGGCGGCGCGTTCGTCGAGCAGCCGCACGGCACGATCGAATTCGTGCACCTGCGCGACCTCTTCGGCCTGTGCGTACGGATGGCCGAGGTAGCAGACGAAGACCGGAGGTACGGCTTCGATGTAGCCGATCGGCCCGTCGTGCGACACGACGTAGCGGTCGAAGCCCACTCGGTCGTACTTCGGGGAGACGACGGCCTGGATGTCGGCCTGCTCTTCGCGCCGTGCGGAGCCAGTGGGGATGGGGGTGCGGACGTTCATGGCGCCTCCTGACTCGTGGTGTGCTCACACGCTAAGGGGGTACGGCCGGCGGGGAAATGATCTTGCCAGGAGGGGCTCGAGGGGGTATGCGTTCTCGCGGGGGCCGCCCGAGGCCCCCGCGAGAATCGTCATCGGCCGAGCCGCCGTTCCAGCTCGGTGACGACGACGCCGGACTCGTACGCCGTCGTCTCGACCGTGTAGAACCGCTCGGGACGGTACGCACGCTCGCCGAACAGCGGGATGCCCGACCCGAACAATAGGGGCTGTCGCTTGAGCACGAGCCGATCGATCTCGTCGGCGAGCGACGCGGCGAGAGCTCCGCCTCCACAGAGCCAGATGTCGGCGCCGTCCTCCTGCTTCAGTCGCCGTACCACCTCGATCGGATCCTCGGCCGTGACCTCGAGGTTCTCGGCCTCCGCGGTCTTCGTGCGGCTGAACACGATCTGGCGGAGGTGGGAGTAGGGGCTGGGGAGGCCTCCCACCCGATAGGTGTTCCAGCCCATCAGCACCGTGTCGAACACGTCGCGCTTCTGGGTGATGCCGAGCGCGTCGGCAGCAACCGTGGGCAGCGTGTCGGCGAAGCGGGCGTTGATGCCGTCCATGTGGTCGCCCTCGATGAGGAAGGCATCGAATTCGCCGTCCGGACCGGCGATGTAGCCGTCGAGGGTCACGGCGGCGTAGTACACGAGTTCTCGCATGGTTCTCCAATCACTACAGATGTCGCAGTTACAGTACAACAGGCGTAGTGATTGCGCTAGTGTCGTGTCATGGTCAAGAACGACTCGCGGCGACGGACGATCGCGGATGCCGGACTCACGGTCCTCGCCCGAGAGGGTTCGCGGGGGCTCACCCATCGCGCGGTCGACAGCGCCGCACAGGTTCCCACCGGCACGACCTCGAACTACTTCCGCAGTCGGGATGCGCTGCTCGAGGGCCTCGTCGCGCGGATCGGGGAGCGCCTCGCACCCACGCCCGAAGATCTGGAGCGCCGCGCGACGACCGCTCCCGGCCCCGCCCTGTTCGCCGACTACATCCGCGACATCGTGCGTCGGCTGACCGAGGATCGGGATGTGACCCTCGCGTTGTTCGAACTGAGGCTCGAAGGAGGGCGGCGACCCGAGGTCGCGGCGGTCCTCGGCGCCTGGCAGCGGGCCGGCTTCGACGGCGACGTCGCCTTCAACACCGCGGCCGGCCTCCCCGGTGGGCGCCGCGAGATCGCCCTGTTCCACTACGCCATCGACGGTCTGCTGCTCGACAGGCTGACCACGCCGATCGACCCGGAGACGTCCACCGACGAGGTGATCGACGACCTGGTCGCCGGGCTCATCCGCTGACGCGACGGGGTGTTCCCTCGGGCGCGCGCTGCTCGTACACTGAGGCAACGCACCTCTTCGACGATCGGAGACCGCTGTGTCTGCGCCGTGGCAGGTATCCCGCGAGTCACTTCCGGCGACATCGCGACTGATCGTCGAGCGTGCGCATGAGGAGCTGCTGGCCGGCAACCTCGAAGACCGGCGGCTGCAGGAGGTGCGGCCCCTCGTGCGCGAGTCGTGGGAGCGGTCGTGGCGGCGCAGGGTCGGACCCGAGGCTGCTCCGCCGCTGGAACTCGTCAGCGACGAGCTCGAGGAGTATCGCCTCGCTCACCCGCTGGCATCGGCCATGGACATGATCCGTGCGCTGCTGCTGCCGGGCGAGACCGAGGACACCGGCGTGATCATCGCGGTGGGCGACCAGGCCGGACGACTGCTGTGGATCGAGGGCGACGACCAGCTGCGCACGCTCACCGATGACATGGGCTTCGTCGCCGGGGCGAACTGGTCGGAGGATGCGGTCGGCACGAGCGCGCCCGGCACCGCGCTCGCTCTCGGGCAGTCGGTACAGATCCGCGGCGCCGAGCACTACAACCGGCTCGTGCATCCGTGGTCCTGCACGGCCGCGCCCGTGCGCGACCCGGAGACCAAGCGGGTGCTGGGCGTGATCGACATCACCGGCGGCCCCGAGGTCGTCTCGCCGCAGGCTCGGCTGCTGGTCGATGCGACCGCCCGTGCCGTGGAATCGGAGCTGATGGTCGCGCGGCTGCGGGAACGGAGCGAGGCCCCCCGGAACAGGCCGACGACCTCGAAGCCGCGCACCCCCGTGACCGCCCGGGCGACGCTGCATGTGCTCGGACGGGACCGCGCGCGGTTGGAGACGGAGTCGGCGCACGACGAATCGATGATCGAGCTCAGCGCGCGGCACGCCGCCATCCTGCTGATGCTCGCCGTGCATCGGCAGGGTCTCTCTGCCGAGCGGCTGTGCGAACTCGTCTACGGCTCCGGCGTCTCGCCCGACACGCTGCGGCCCGAGATGGTGCGCCTTCGCAAGGTGCTCGAGCGCACGGCTCCCGACCTGGTTCCGGAGTCGCGTCCGTACCGGCTGCCCGTCGCCCTCGACACGGATGCGCACGACGTGCTCTCGCTGCTCGACCGAGGCGCGCACCGCGTGGCGCTCACCGCCTATCGCGGACCCGTGCTGCCCGAGTCGACGTCGCCCGGGGTCGAGGACTTCCGCGAATCGGTGCGCGCGGCGCTGCACGAGGCCATGCTGTCGGAGGCCAGCCTCGACGTGCTGCTCGCCTACGCCGAGATCCCGGAGGGGCAGGCCGATGCCGAGGCCCTGCGCCTCGCCCTCGAGATGCTTCCGGCGCGATCGCCGAAGCGCGCGGGAGTGGTCGCACGGATCGAGCGCCTCGCCGCCGAGTGAGGCCGCAATATATTGCAACGTTGCGCATCTGCGTGCAACCTCACGCGACCTACCTTCGAAGCACAGTCGCGAACCGAAGCGCGGCTCCGTCGAAGGAGACCCCCATGAGCATCGTCGAAGAAGACGTGTCCCTCGCCTACGCCGCTCCCGGGCAGCCGGGTGCCGTCGCGAACTATCGCCCGCAGTACGGCCACTACATCGGCGGCGAGTTCGTCGCACCCGTGAAGGGCCAGTACTTCGAGAACATCAGCCCCGTCAACGGCAAGCCCTTCACCGAGGTCGGCCGCGGCACCGCAGAAGACATCGATCGTGCGGTCGAGGTCGCCTGGAAGGCCTTCGCGAGCTGGGGCAAGACGAGTCCGGCCGAGCGCTCGGTGATCCTCAACCGCATCGCCGATCGGATCGAGCAGCACCTCGAAGAGATCGCGGTCGCCGAGACCTGGGAGAACGGCAAGCCTGTGCGCGAGACGCTCGCCGCCGACATCCCGCTGGCCGTCGACCACTTCCGCTACTTCGCCGGGGTTCTCCGCGCGCAGGAGGGCGGCATCAGCCAGCTGGATGAGAACACCGTGGCGTATCACTTCCACGAGCCGCTCGGTGTGGTCGGCCAGATCATCCCGTGGAACTTCCCGATCCTGATGGCCGTGTGGAAGCTGGCGCCGGCGCTCGCCGCAGGCAACTGCGTCGTGATCAAACCGGCCGAGCAGACACCGGCATCCCTGCTCTTCTTGTTCGACATCATCGGCGACCTGCTGCCCGCCGGCGTCGTGAACATCGTCAACGGGTTCGGCATCGAGGCGGGCGCTCCGCTCGCGCAGCACAAGCGCATCCGCAAGGTGGCCTTCACGGGGGAGACCACGACCGGGCGGCTCATCATGCAGTACGCCTCGCAGAACCTGATCCCGGTGACGCTGGAGCTCGGAGGCAAGAGCCCGAATGTGTTCTTCGAGGATGTCGCCCGCTCGACCAGCGACCCGTTCTACGACAAGGCGCTCGAAGGCTTCACGATGTTCGCGCTCAACCAGGGCGAGGTCTGCACCTGCCCGTCGCGCGCACTGATCCAGCGGTCGATCTACGACGGCTTCCTCGCCGACGGGCTGGAGCGGGTCGGCAAGGTCGTGCAGGGGAACCCGCTGGACCCGGCGACCATGATCGGCGCACAGGCATCGAACGACCAGCTGGAGAAGATCCTCAGCTACATCGACATCGGCAAGCAGGGCGGGGCGCGGCTGCTGGCCGGCGGTGAGCGCGTGGATCTCGGCGGCGATCTGAGTGAAGGTTTCTACGTGGCCCCGACCGTGTTCGAGGGCACGAACGACATGCGCATCTTCCAGGAGGAGATCTTCGGCCCCGTGCTGTCGGTCACTTCTTTCGACGGTTTCGACGACGCGATCTCGATCGCCAACGACACCCTCTACGGTCTCGGCGCGGGAGTGTGGAGCCGCAGCGGCGATACCGCGTACCGCGCGGGCCGTGCGATCGAGGCCGGACGCGTGTGGACGAACACCTACCACCAGTACCCGGCGCACGCGGCGTTCGGCGGATACAAGCAGTCGGGAGTCGGGCGCGAGAACCACAAGATGATGCTCGACCACTACCAGCAGACGAAGAACCTCCTCGTCTCGTACGCGGAAGGCCCGATGGGCTTCTTCTGAGCTCGATTCCGGGCGGGCGCTGCGGCGTCCGCCCGGATCCATTCCCCGAGAGGCATGAATCATGGTCAGCATCGGCACCTACCAGCGCGTCGACGTGACGGATGCTGCGGCATCCCTCGTCCGCGATCTGACCGCGCAGCACGGGCCGCTCATGTTCCATCAGTCCGGCGGCTGCTGCGACGGGTCATCGCCCATGTGCTATCCGGTCGGGATGTTCATCACCGGCCCGGGCGACGTGCTGCTCGGCGCACTCGATGCCGGGCTCGAGGCGCCCGTCGAGGTCTACATGTCGGAGTCGCAGTTCGAGTACTGGAAGTACACGCACCTGACCATCGACGTCGTACCCGGTCGCGGAGCCGGCTTCTCGGTCGAGGGTCCGACCGGGATGCGGTTCCTGATCCGCTCGCGGATGCTGAACGACGCGGAGCTGGCGTACTTCGGGTTGGCGTCGTCGGGGACCTGACGGGCGGAGGGGCATCAGCGCGGCAGTCGCGGAACCGCGTCGACCAGCGCCCGCGTGTACGGGTCCTGGGGATCGTGGAGCACATCCGCCGTCGCACCCTGCTCGACGACGCGACCGTTCTGCAGCACGACCGTCCGGTCGCAGGCCGCGGCGATCGCGGTGAGGTCGTGCGACACCATCACGAGCGAGAGACCGTTCTCGCGGCGCAGCCGGTCGAGCAGCTCGAGCACCTGCACCCGCGTCGTGACATCGAGCGCACTCACCGGCTCGTCGGCCAGAAGCACCCGCGGGCGCGACACCACGGCCCGCGCGATCGCGATGCGCTGACGCTGACCGCCGGAGAACTCGTGCGGGTACCGGCGCGCGGTGTCGGCGGGAAGCCCGACCGAATCGAGCGCCTCGGCGATGCGGCGCTGGGCGTCGGCACCGGATGCCAAGCCCAGTGACCGGAGCGGTTCGCCGATGATCCGGTCGATCCGCTGGCGGGGGTCGAGCGACGAATACGGATCCTGGAAGACGGGCTGCACACTCGCGCGGAACCGCCGCATCTGCGCGCGGTCACGCAGCGACAGGGGAGCGCCGTCGAACAGCACCTGGCCGTCGCGCGGAGCGGCGAGGCCGAGCATCAGTCGCAGGATCGTGGACTTGCCCGCACCCGACTCGCCCACGAGACCGAGCGAGTCGCCGTCAGAGAGGCTCACCGAGATGTCGTCCAGCACCCGGCGGGAACCGTAAGCGAAGCCGGCGCCGTGCAGTTCGAGGATCGTCATCGCGTGCCCTCCCCGGCGTCGAGGTACGCGTCGAGGGCGCGGGCACTGTCGACCAGCATCCGCGTGTACGGCTCGGCCGGCTCCTGCAGCACCTGGGCCACCGGCCCTGCCTCGACGACACTTCCGTCGCGCAGCACCACGATGCGCTCGACCATGCGCGAGACCACGGCCAGGTCGTGGCTGATGAACAGGAGCGCCATGCCCCGTTCGGCGATCAGCCGCTCGAGGAGCGTGAGCACGCCGTCCTGCACCGTCACGTCGAGCGCCGTCGTCGGCTCGTCGGCGATGAGGAGCTGCGGTTTGGCGGCGAGGGCGATGGCGATCGCCACGCGCTGACGCTGACCACCCGACAGCTCGTGCGGGTAGGCGCGCGCGAACCGCGGTTCCGACAGGGCCACCTCGTCGAGGGCGGCATCGACGGCTGAACGCAGCTCAGTACCGCGAAGCCCGAGATGGCGGCGCAGCGGTTCGGCGACCTGCCGGCCGACCCGCATCAGCGGATCGAGAGCGGTGAGCGGCTCCTGGAAGACGATCTGCGCCACCGGTCCGCGCAATGGGCGGAGATCGGCATCCCGAGCGTCGACGACCTGCTGCCCCTCGAGCAGCACGGAACCCGAGGCGACGAGGGCATCCGGCAGCAGACCGGTGACCGCCAACGAGGTCAGAGACTTGCCCGAACCGGACTCTCCGATGAGCCCCAGGCGTTCGCCGGCCCCGAGTGAGAACGACACGTCGCGCACGAGCACCCCGGACGAGGAGCGGACCGTGAGGCCGGTGACATCGAGAAGGCTCATCGGCTCCTCCTGCGGGTCGGGTCGGCGAGGTCGCGCAGACCGTCGGCGAGGAAGTTCACACCGAGCACGAGCGCGATGATCGCGACACCGGGAGCGATCGCGCCGACGGGGGCCGTGAGCACGGTGCCCTGCGCCTCCTGCAGCATCCGCCCCCACGAGGCGTTGGGCGGCGGTGCGCCGAGGCCCAGGTACGACAGGCTCGCCTCCGCGAGCACGGCAGCGCCGAACTGCAGCGCGAGGCTCACGGCCAGAGTCGGCGCGATGTTCGGCAGGACGTGCTGGAACACGATTCCGATCACGCTCGTGCCGCTCGTGCGCGCCGCGGTGACGAACTGCTCCTGCAGCACGCGACGCGCGAGGATGCGGGTGAGACGGGCGATCACCGCCGACATCGCGAGCCCGATCGCGAGCACCGCCGACCACAACGACGCACCCTGGACGGCGACGACCAGCATCGCGAGCAGCAGCACGGGGAAGGCGATCACCACGTCGAGTCCGGCCGAGAGCGTGTCATCGACCCAGGGCCGGGCGAAGGCGGCGAGGAGGCCGATGATCGTGCCGAGGACAGCCGCGATCGCGACCGAGCAGGTGCCGACGATGAGGGCGATCCGCGCGCCCCACATCAGCTGCGAGAGCAGGTCGCGACCGAGTCGGTCGGTTCCGAGCAGGTGCAGCGCGCTCGGTCCTTCGAGACGGCCGCCGCTGGTGTCGGCGAGCGGATACGGAAGCCAGAACAGGGAGACCAGGGCCATGAGCACGATGAGGCCCGTGAGCACGATCCCGATGACGAGGGTCGCCTTCGGACGCCGGCGCACGGGCACGGATCCGGTGATCAGCTGTTCGGCGACGCGACTCATCGGTTCCCCGAGACGCTCGTGCGCAGGCGCGGGTCGATCAGGCGCTGCACGATGTCGGCGGCGAATCCGACGAGCAGCACGAAGAGGGTGCTGACGACGAGAACGCCCTGGATGACCTGGAAGTCGTGCTGCTCGATGGCCGACAGCAGCAGGCTGCCGAGCCCGGGAAGGGTGAACACGCTCTCGACGACGACCGCGCCGAGCAGCGTCGTCGACAGCTCGATGCCGAGGATCGCGACGACGGGCACCGCGCCGTTGCGCACACCATGATGCAGCAGCGCCTCACCCATGCCGGAGCCTCCGGCGCGAGCGGTGCGCAGATAGTCGCTGCCGAGCACGTCGAGCGTGGCCGAGCGGACGTACCGGCTGAGGGAGGCGCTCATCACGATCACGATCGTGGTGATCGGCAGGGCGAGCGATCGCAGCGCGTCGGCGGGGTCTTCCCAGTCGTCACGCGGGAAGCCGCCGGAGGGCAGGACGCCGAGCCCGAGCGCGAACACCCAGACGAGCACGACGCCGACCCAGAACACCGGGACGGCGACGCCGAGCTGCGCGAACCCCGAGAGCACGATGCCGTACCAGCGGTCGGACTTCACTGCCGCGGTGATGCCGATCACGAGCGAGACCAGCAGGGCGATCGTGAAGGCGATGAGCGTGAGCGGAATGGTCACGGCGAGGCGGTCGGCGATGTCGGGTCCGACGGGACGTGAGCTCAGGAACGACTCACCGAGGTCGAAGCGGAGCAGCTGCCCCGCCCACGTCGTGAACTGCTGCAGCAGGGGCTGGTCGGAGCCGACCTGCTCGCGGGCCGCGGCGATCTGCTCGGGGGTCGCGTTCACCGAGAGCAGCGCGTTGGCCGGGTCGCCGGGAAGCAGGCGCAGCAGCACGAAGATCGCGACCATGGCGACGATGAGCGACACCACGAGGAACGCGAGGCGGCGCAGCAGGTAGGCGAGCATGTGTTCTCAGGATGACGAGGGGATGCCGACGCGCGGCATCCCCTCGCACGTCAGGACTTGACGATGTCGTAGGCGAAGAACTGCGAGTTCAGGCCGTTGACCGGGTACCCGCTGAGGTCACTCGAGGCGACCACGATCTGCGGGTACAGGTACAACCATACGCTCGCGGCATCCGCGGCGATCTTCTCGTTGACCTGCTTCAGCAGGGCTGTCTGCTCGTCGGTCGTGGTGGCCTGTTCGGCATCGGCGACCCACTTCTGCACCTCGGCATCGTTGTAGCCCCAGTAGAAGTCGGGGTTGCCGTACCAGACCACATCGCGGTCGTTCACGTGCTCCTGGAGGGTGGCCTCGAAGTCCTGCTCCTTGAAGACCTTCGTGTACCACTCGTCGGCGCTGATCGTGTTGATCTCGACCGTGATGCCGACCTCGGCGAGCTGCGACTGCAGGAACTCCGCGACGGCGGGGTGCGGGTCGTAGCTCGGGGTGTCGAGGGTGAACGTGAAGCCGTCGGCGTAGCCGGCCTGCGCGAGCAGGTCCTTCGAGAGCTCCACGTCGTAAGGGTTCACCGAGGTGAGGTCTTCGTACCAGGGGTCGGTCGGGGGAACCATCGAGCCGATCAGCGTGCCGTAGTCGCCCCAGATCGATTCGAGCAGCTTCTTCGTGTCGATCGCGGAGTAGATCGCCTTGCGCACGAGGGCGTCGTCGAAGGGGGCGACGCGGTCGTTGAACGCGAGCAGCTCCTTCGTGGTCGAGGTGCCCTCGCTGATCACGTACTCGTCGTTGTCGAACTGCGCGAGCGAGTCGGGGCTCTGCACGCTGGTGATCACGTCGATCTCACCCGTGAGCAGCGCGTTGTTCTCGGCCGTCGCGTCGGTGAAGTACGTGTAGACGACCTCGCCGTTCTTGGCGGGCTCGCCCCAGTAGTCGTCCCAGCGATCGAGGGTGAGGGTCGAGCCCTTCTTCCACTCGTCGAGCGTGTACGGACCGGTGCCGTCTTCGGCGCTGGTGATGTCGCCGGCCTCGTCGTTCACGATCCAGACGTAGCTGAGGTTGTAGAGGAACGAGATCGACCGCTGCGACAGCGTGAACACGACGGTCGAGTCGTCGGGGGTGGCGATATCGGCGATCACGCCGAAGCTCGACTTGCGCGCCGACACGGAGTCTTCGGCGGTGACGGCCTCGACGCTCGACTTCACGTCGGCGGAGGTGAGTGGGTCGCCCGAGTGGAAGGTCACGTCGTCGCGCAGCGTGATCGTGTAGGTCAGACCGTCGTCGGACACCTGGGCGTCTTCGGCGAGCAAGGGTTCGACCTCACCGTCGTCCGTCAGCCGGTACAGGCCCTCGTAGACGTTGCCGGTCAGCGCCTCGGTCACGCCCTGGCCGCCACCCTGGGTGTTGCTGAGGTTGGTGGGCTCGTACAGCGAGCCGATGAAGACGGTGGCGTCTTCGCTCGAGGCGTCGTCGGTCGTGCCCGACGCGCAGCCGGCCACGAGGGCGAGCGTGGCGACGGCGCCGAGCGCGCCGAGGATGCGAGTTCTTCTCATGACTACTCCAGGGTGAGAGTGCGCGGTGTCAGACCGCGTAGATGTCGAAGCCGTCGCGGAAGACGACGTTCTTCTCGCCTGCTCGGATAGGCAGGGGGAAGCGGTTGGATGCCGGCGGCAGCGGGCAGTTGTACTGGGCGCTGAAGCCGCAGGGCGGCACGAACGCGCGGTTGAAGTCGAGGGTGACGGAGCCCTCGTCGTCGCGCAGCTGGACGAACAGGAAGCGACCGGATCCGTAGGTCTCCGAGCCGTTGGTCTCGTCGCCGAAGACGAGCAGCAGCGTGCCGCCGTCGTCGAACGCGGCGAGGTCGTACTCGCGGCCGTTCAGCTCGAGGCGGATGTCGCCGGGGACGACGAGGTCGCGGGTGCCGCCGTTGTCGCGGATGTGCTCGAATGAGACCCGGCGATCACCGGAGACGGGGGTGAAGTGGCCCTCGAGCACCCACGCCGGGTCGTACTCGTACGTGTCGATGCGGTCGAACGCGCGGATGGCGGGGGCGTCGGCATCCCAGACGCGCAGGCCGTGTTCCGCCTGGCCGGTCTCGATGTCCGTGCGCTGGAGCGGCGTCACGGTCTGGGTGGGGGATGCGGCACGCTGCGCGGCATCCAGGTCGGGGCGCTCGCCGGTCCAGCGCGTCTCGACCAGGGCGAGGTTGCCGGTGGCAGACGTGACGGAGGCGCGGCGCTCGGCCTGCCACTGTGTGTGCTCTTCGCGTTCAGACATCACTCTCAATTCTCCGGCATGCAGAACGGGGTGGGGCCGGACCCGTCACTCGGGGTAACGAGGTCCCGCGCTCAGCCACGGGTTCGTCATTGCGGTCGGCGGCGAGGCAGGGCGATTGCCGCGTCCCGTGACAGATCGCCCTAGACGTTCGTCTGTCGGCCGAAGAGGGACAGACGTCTAACTAGTTAGCAGGTAACGTTATAGCTCATGATTCCATGAGCTTGGAGCCTCACTCGACACGGAAGAGCACTATGCATATTCGGAGAACACTCGGGACGGGGCCGCGACAGCCGTTGCTCTGCTGGTGGCGCTAGGGGTTGCTGCTCCTGCGCAGGCGGTTGAGATCGCCCCGACTCAGGTCGTCTCAGTCGCGTCACCGACAACGGCTTCTCCCTCGGTTCCGGCAAGAGATCTGGGACCATGCTGGGCGCAAGCTGGCAGGGTCGTAGGTGGAGGGGTTGTGGTGATTGGGACTACCGTTACAGCACCATGGCTGTCCCCTGCAGCTCTGGCCGCATACCTCGGGCAGATGGCCCAGGAGCATATGTCTGATGGGTACTTCACATGCTGACGATGGAGAGGAATGAAACCGTGAGCACAGAACGTAAGCCCGTTCGCGGGCAGTCCTTTGGTCGTGCGCTGGCCGGCTGGACCTTCGTTTTCCTCGCCGCGTGCATGGCGTTTGGTGCAGCCGCTACCGCAGTCGATGAGGGATGGCGGATCTTCTTGTTCATCGATGGCGTCGTACTGGTTTTGGGACTTGTCGTTCTCATGTCGATGTGGATCCTTCGCCGACGTCGCGCGGTAGCGCAGGCGTAATGCCCTCTGGGCCCGCCCAGCAGGCGGCTCGCCCGACAAAGGGGGGCGCCTCCGCCTTCATCTGGAGGTGCCGGGGTGGGTCTGATGTGAGGACAGATCTGGTGAACGACGCCCGCGCGACCCTCGCGCTGTGACGGGGCTGTCGAGTCCCCCGGAGTGACGCACTCGGATGCTCACGCGAACGGGAGTCTCGTACTCTGACACGAACCGTGAGGAGAGAAATGGACGACCAGCGCCGCAACCGGAGCCTGCCGGGCGACCACGTCATGTGGTTCCACGTCTTCGTGTCGGTGGTGGCTGCGCTGTTCATCTTCATGAGGATTCTCGAGATCGCTGGGTGCACGGCTCGCTGCGACTATCCCGCAATAGGCTCGTCCACTCACGCGTTCTGGTGGACGGATCTCTCGCTCTTCATCGTCGCCGCAGGCTCCTACGGTTACTTCAGGTCTCGAATCCGAAGGTCCTGGATCATCCCGACGAGTGGCGTCGCCCTCACGCTGATCGCGTTCGTCGTCGCCAACATGGCGCTGAGCGCCGCGTTGGGCCAGTTGTAGGGCGAGAGGCAGCGAAGGCAGACGTCACGGGTGGTCGGGGTCCTCTAGTCAGCGGGAGACAGCCTCGTCGCCGTGATCTCCGCATCGACCGCCGCGCGCAGCCACGCGGCGTAGCGGTCGGTGGTCCACCCGGACTGCGCGACGAGCTGCTGGTAGCTCTCGGGGGAGAGCAGGAACGACAGGGCGTCGGCTGTCGTCGCCTCATCGATGCCGGGGGTGGCGATGCCGCGCCGTCGCAGCTCCGAGACCAACATGCGGTAGTCCGCGCCGCGACGCTCCAGGATGCGGTGCAGGGCGGCGTCGACGACCGGGTCGGAGAGTGCGGCACCGAGCAGCACCGTCCACAGCCCGTGACCTCGCGCGTTCGCAGTGGTGATCTGGGTCAGCACCACATCGAGGAAGGCCTCGTCCGGCAGCTCGAGCAAGCCGGCGGCGACCTCGGTGTCGGCGAGGGAATCCGCGCCCTCCGATCCCGAGAACGTGGTCTCGAATGCGGCGATCAGCAGCTCGGCCTTCGCGGCCGTCGTCTTCACGGTCTCGGCGGACACTCCTGCCTCCCGGGCGATCGCGGCGATCGTGGTCGCCTGATACCCCTGCGTCGCGAACAGGCGGGCGGATGCGGCGACGATGCGCGAGCGGGTCTCCTGCGCCTGGCGGGCGCGCAGTTCCGATCGATAGGCGCGGGGAGCGGCCTCAACCATTGACTTTCCTAACGGGGTGATGAATACTACGACGGTACATCCGATCTTAGGGAAAGAATCCGCCATGTCCCGCTACCTCATCATCTGCACGCCCGCGCACGGCCATGTCGTGCCCTTGCTGCAGATCGCTCGCCACCTCCTCTCCCGCGGCCACGACGTGAGCTTCCTCACGAGCGGCCGCTATGCCGAACGTGTGCAGGCCGCCGGTGCGCGCTTCCTCCCGCTGCCCGTCGACGCCGATGTCGACCTCGACGACGCCGATGGCGCGTTCCCCGAGCGTCGGGGGCTCACCGGTCCCGCAGCCCTGCGGTTCGACATGAGCAACCTCTTCGTCCGCCCCGGCGCCGCGCAGCTCGCCGCGATCCGCGCCGAACTCGAAGCCCGCCCCGTCGACGCCGTCCTCACCGAGCCGCTCTTCGTCGGCGGGGCGCTCCTGCAGCTGCTGCCCGCGGACGAGAGGCCGCCCGTCGTCGTGCTCGGCATCTTCCCGCTCGGGGCGCGCAGCGCCGACACGGCGCCGTTCGGGCTCGGTGTCACCCCGATGCCCGGCCCCCTCGGCCGCTTGCGCAACGCCGCCCTCCGCACGGTCGCCGAGCGCGCGATCTTCGGTGGAGTCCAGAAGGAGGCCGACGCGATGGCGCGGCGCGAGGTCGGCCGCGACCTCGGCGGCTTCGTGCTCGACTGGGCGGGCCGTGCCGACGCCTACGTGCAGTTCACCGTGCCCGAGTTCGAGTACCCGCGCCCCGACCTTCCCGCCACCGTGCACTTCGCGGGACCGCTGCCGCCGTCGCCGTCCGACCCCGTCCTGCCGGAGTGGTGGTCCGAGCTCGACGGTTCACGGCCGATCGTGCACGTCACCCAGGGGACCATCGCCAACTCCGACTTCGGGCAGCTCGTGCAGCCGACGATCGCCGCGCTCGCCGCATCCGATGCCCTGGTCGTGGTGTCGACGGGTGGACGCCCGGTCGATGCGCTGGCCGGAAAGCTGCCCGACAACGTGCGCGTCGCCGAGTACCTTCCGTACGACCGTCTGCTGCCCCTCGTCGATGTGCTGGTCACCAACGGCGGCTACGGCGGCGTGCAGCAGGCGCTCGCGCACGGGGTTCCGCTCGTGGTCGCCGGGCAAACCGAGGACAAGGTCGAGGTCTGCGCGCGAGTCGGGTGGTCGGGCGCCGGGGTGAATCTGCGCACCAGCACCGCGACGCCGGCGCAGGTCGCGCGCGCCGTGGAGCGCGTGCGGTCGGACTCCTCCTATCGCGCGAACGCCGAGCGGATCGGTGCGGCCATGCGCGATGCCGACGCGTGGCTGTCGCTCGACCGGTCCCTCGACGAGCTCGCGGGTCGGTGGGCGCGGGTTCGGGGCGGCGCCCGGAGCTGACCCCGTCGGCAGAAAGCGCATTCCGGCGCATGGATGCAACGCGTTGCAACCCCATCCGGTATACCATTCGGGTATACGCCCAGAGGTGTCAGTCCCCAGCTGACCATGGGCGGGGCGGCTCAGCCGCCATGCGGAGGGAGAGTCGATCTTCTTTCGATCCCGAGGGGGGATGGGGTGGGAGTTCGGTCCCCAGCCGACACCCACCCCCACACTCGGACTCCGCCTCAGTTCATGCGACTCAGGAACCAGAACGCGGCGAACGCGATCACGACGATCAGCGGCAGCCACGTGCCGCCGCGCTTCAGTCGTCGTCCCTGCGGTGCGACGCCCGGCGGCGGCGTGAGCAGGCCCGCCGGCGCAGCGAACGGCAGCGCCTGGCCCGGAACCGCTGCGGATGCCGTGGCGCCCGGGTTCTCGGCGACCAGGCGCTCGTCGCGCCACCGCGCCCACTGATCGAACTTCGTCAGCAGCGCGCCGACCGTGCCGAACAGCCAGGCCCAGGTCGCCGGATCGAGGGTCGACACCTTGCGCTGCGTGTACAGGAAGAGCCAGTCGTCGACGATCTCGACGTCGAGCTGCGCCGCGTTGTCGATGAACCGCGCCATGATGTCGGGCGTGAACAGGTAGAGCGCATCGCGTTCGTAGCCGGCCGGGCAGTACAGGGTGAAGTGCTGGTCGAAGTCGCCCTCGAGCGACAGGCGCTGTTCCTTGTGGAATGAGGCGGGCAGGTTCGAGCCGAAGCCGTTGTTGCCCTTCGCGTCGAGCACGATGTTCGGCAGCGGCACGTCGAGCTTCACGGCCACGTAGCCCCAGCGGTAGGTGGTCGAGTTCTTGCCCGACTGCACCGTGTACTGGTAGTTGCCGAACTCCACGAAGCGCGGCCTCGTGCCCCGGAGCAGGTCTGTCGACTGCCGCGACCGGCCGAGGCTGAAGATCATGCCGGGCAGGGGAGGGTCGGCCACCTTCGGCTCGTACGACATGCCGTTCGCCTGCGCGAACCGATGCAGCCGGTACCGCGTGGTCTGCGCGTTGCGCACACCCATCCAGATCATGACGCCCGCGGCCGCCAGCAGCAGGACGATCAGTACCAGCGGGATAGCCATCGCAGACGGGCTTCCGCCGAGCGACGCGATGCTCACGATCACACTGACCATGACCGGGATCAGCACGACCGCGGCGATCGCGACGGCGATGATGCCGATGACGGTGGATGCCGACGTCCGCGACGACGGACGCGAACGCAGCTCCGCGGCGAAGGCGCGCACGGCGGCTGCGTCGACCGGGTCGCTGAGCGGTCGCGCGTCGAAGGGCGTCTGCGGCGGACTCACCGGTTCACCATGTCGGCGTCCCACGTGAGGTCGGCGCCCTCCGGAATCGCGAAGGCCTCGAGCCGCTCGTCGGCGCAGAGCGTGTCGATCAGCGCGGGGGAGCCGGCCACGATCGTCGAGTCGAAGTCGACCTCGCTCACCATCACCCAGGCGTGATCCTCGGGCCACAGCAGGCTCGGGCTCTGGGGCGGCCGGGGGAACCCGCGCTCTTCGGCGATGCGATCGCGCCACGGAACCTGTCGGGCCCACTCCGGGTCGGCGAAGGCGCGCGGCGGCGCCGAGAACAGCACGTGATCGCGCATCGGGAGCCGGAGGCGCGGCCCCTCGGAGATCTCGCGCGAGAGGATGCCCTCCTGCCAGGTGGGCTTGCGGAAGACGTTGTTGAACGGATCGTGCGTGCTGCGATCGAGCATCGCCTGATGGTTCGGGTCGTCCGTGAAGGCCAGGGAACCGCCGGACGGGGTGATGCCGTAGAAGCCGAACAGATCGCCGCGGCCCTCCCAGAGCGCGGCGAAACCGGCATCCGGCGTCTGGGTGTGACCGACGAGGTGCGTCGCGATGGCCGCCAGGTGCTCGGGGGCGAGCTCGCCTTCCAGTGGGGCGGAGAACTCGCGACCGTCCGGAGCGATCCGCGTGCGCCAGTCCTCATCGGTCGGTGTCCGCACGATCCGGTGCCACTGTGCGAGCGGGTGCAGGGTCGTGTCGAAGGCGGCGGCCGTCTGCGCCCAGGTGGCAGGCTCGTCGACGAACTGCCCGCGCAGCGCCTGCTGCTCCGACTCGGGTAGCCGGTCCCACTGGTCCGAGGTCGGCACCGCACGGTCCGGCAGCGAGCGGACGATCGCCGGATGCAGGATCCGCGCATAGGCGGCGAAACCGCGCGGGACCACCGAATGCATCGTCTCGAGGTCCGTGTCGAGTCGCTCGCGCACCCAGGCTCCCGCCGAGGGATCAGACATCCACTCCATGCGACCACGCTACCCGGCCGTAGGGTGAGACCCGTGTCCCCGACAGCCGCGCCTTCGCCCCGTGCGTTCGCCCCCGAGTATCCGATCCGCACCGAACGACTGATCCTGCGTCCGATCGCTCCCGGCGACGCCACCGCGATGCACGTGTACAAGTCCGACGTGGATGCCGTGCGCTACGTGCCCTATGGGCCGCTGGAGCACGCGGACATCGAGCGGCGCATCGCCACGATCTGGTCGAACACGCGCTTCGACAACGAGGGCGACGCCGTGAGCCTCGCCGTCGAAGAGCGCGAGACCGGCGAACTCGTGGGTGACGTGGTGCTGTTCTGGCGGAGCGAGAAGGATCGAGCAGGCGAGGTCGGCTACATCTTCGACCCTCGTGTCGTCGGACGCGGCTACGCGACCGAAGCCGTGCAGGCGCTGCTCACGCTCGGCTTCGACGGACTCGGCCTGCACCGGATCGCGGCACGGATCGATGCACGCAACACCGCATCCGCGCGGGTCGTCGAACGGCTCGGCTTCCGACTCGAAGCGCGGTTCGTCGAGAGCGAGTGGTTCAAGGACGAGTGGGCGACCCTGCTCGTCTACGCGCTCCTCGAAGACGAATGGCGCGGGCGTGACGGCGGGAAATGACGAGACGGCGTGCGATCGGTGATCGCACGCCGTCTCGGGTCGCCTTCGGCTACTGCTTGAGCATGGCGACCGCGAGCTTGTGCTCGTCGTCGATCAAGTGGGAGTGGTCGTCATCACCGAGGTCGATGCGCACCCACTCGATCGTGCCCGTGAATCCGTTGCCGGTCGCGGCGTAGTCGGGCGACACCGGCGAAGCCAGGTCGTTGCCGATGTCGACCGTCTCGTCGAACGTGAACTGGAACGGGATCGTCTTCTGCACGCGACCCTCACCGATCTTCTCGTCACCGGCGTAGAGGGTGACGGTGCCGCCTTTGGCGAGCCCGCCGCCGTCGTACGCGAAGTGGGCGCGCACCTCTTGTTCGCCGGTCGGGACCGGGGAGTCGGAGCGCACGATGTCGACGTCGATACCGAGCAGGTTGTACGCGAAGGCGAGATTGCCGTCCTTCGCATAGAACGACCAGCCTCCGTAGGCGCCGCCCTGGGCGATGAGCACGCCGTCGGCACCCGCATCCGGCACCGAGACCTGCGCGGTGACGGTCCACGACTTGTTCTTGATGTTGATCGTCGAGTTCTCGCTCATGCGCTTCATGCCCGGGTAGAACTTCTGCGAGTCGCCGGTGATGAGCTGCGGGCGCCCGGCGATGTCGGGATTCATCCGCTCGGCGGACCGGATGTCGAGCGGGAGCACGTTGAAGCGTGCGGCCTGGATGAGGAACAGGCGCTGCAGGTGCGCGAGGCGCTCGGGCTCTGCGGCGGCGAGATCGTTCGACTGGGTCCAGTCCTCCTCGACGTTGTAGAGCTCCCACACGTCGTCATCGAGGCCGTGTGACGAGGCCAGCCAGGGGTCCTTGTGCTTCGCCACGGCCGTCCACCCCTTGTGGTAGATCGCGCGGTTGCCGAGCATCTCGAAGTACTGCGTCTCGTGCTGCTCCGCCGCATCGGCATCCGAGAACGTGTAGTTCATCGGCGTGCCCTCGTAGGGACGCTGGGTCACACCGTTGACGGTCGTCGGCTCCGGGATCCCCGCTGCGGCGAGGACGGTCGGGGCGACGTCGATCACGTGGCTGAACTGGTTGCGGATGCCGCCCTTCTCCACGCCGCCGTTCGGCCAGCTGACGATCGTGCCGTTGCGGGTGCCGCCCCAGTGGCTGGCGACCTGCTTCGTCCACTGATACGGAGTGTCCATGGCGTGCGCCCAGCCGACCGCGTAGTGGTTGTACGAGCTCGGCGTGCCGATGTCATCGATGTGGTCGGCGACGTACTGCTCGGTCTCGATCTCGTTCATGTGGTTGATCGTGAAGCTCTCGTTGGTCGTGCCGTGCATTGAACCCTCGGCGCTCGCGCCGTTGTCGCCGATGATCACGTAGACGAGGGTGTCGTCGAGGATGCCGAGCTCTTCGTATGCGTCGAGCAGGCGTCCGACATGATGGTCGGCGTAGGCGAGGAACCCGGCGTAGACCTCCATCTGTCGGGCCAGGGCGGGTTTGATCAGGTCGCTCATCTCGTCCCAGGCGGGGATGCCGGGGCTGCGCTCAGTGAGCACGGCGTCGGGCGGGATGACGCCGAGTTCGAGCTGACGGGCGAAGGTCTCCTTGCGGATGTCGTCCCAGCCCTGATCGAACTGGCCCTTGTACTTATCGGCCCACTCCGCGGGGACGTGGTGCGGAGCGTGCGTGGCACCCGGGGCGAAGTAGGTGAAGAACGGCACCTCGGGGGCGAGCGACTTCTGCTCACGCACCCAGGCGATCGCCTTGTCGGTCATGTCGCCCATGAAGTGGTAGCCGTCCTCGGGCGTGCCCCACGGTTCGATGGGCGTCGTGTTCTCGTAGATGGCCGGGTACCACTGGTTCGTCTCGCCGCCGAGGAAGCCGTAGAAGTACTCGAAGCCGTTGCCGGGCGTCGGCCAGCCGTCGAACGGTCCGATCGCGCTGGCCTGCCAGACCGGCACCTCGTGGCACTTGCCGAACTGCGAGGTGTTGTAGCCGTTGAGCTTGAGCGTCTCCGCCAGCGGCGCGCAGCTGTTGGGCCGCAGCGAGTTGTATCCCGGTGCCGAGGTCGCGATCTCGGTGATTCCGCCCATGCCGACGGTGTGGTGGTTGCGGCCACTGAGCAGGGCGGCTCGAGTGGGCGAGCACAGGGCGGTCGTGTGGAATCGCGTGTACTTGAGTCCCGCGGCCGCGACGCGCTCGAAGGTCGGGGTCTGCACGGGGCCGCCGAACGCGCTCGATGCGCCGAAGCCGGTGTCGTCGATGAGCACGACCAGCACGTTCGGTGCTCCCGCGGGCGGTCGCACCGGGGTGATCGGAGGGAACGCGGTGTCCGGATCGGTCGCGTCGTAGGTGACCGTGCCGGTGTACGCCAGGTCGGGGATCGGAAGGCTGGAACGCTGCAGATCGGACATGAAGCTCCTACGGCTCTCGGCGACGGGGCACACGTCGCCTCTTGCGGCACAGCCTAAGGACGGCGGGGAGGAGCCCGGCGGCCGGATCACCCGGTGCGGGTGACCGGTGGCCGACGGCATCCCGCATAATCGAGGGTGTGACTGCGACAGCAACCCTCCCCTCCCTCGACGGCCGCCGCTTCCGGATGGTCTCGTCCACGACTTCTGCGGTCGACCCCGAATCCCCGAGCATCTTCGAGTACTTCGAGCGCGACGGCGCGATCTGGGGCGGGTACGAGGGCGACACGGTCACGTTCGGCAAGTTCGTCGGCACGCGCACCGCTGACACGATCTGGGTGTCGTTCGTGCACGTGCTCAAGGCCGACGGCACCGTGGTGACCGGCGATGGCGAGAGCGAGCTCGAGCTCACCGACGACGGCGGCATCCGCCTGGTCGAGCACTACGAGATGCACGGACTCCCGCAGCTCAGCGTGTGCGAGGAGATCGCTGCCTGACGCAGCGCCCCCGTGCGCCGAGGGGGCTGGACCCGTGCGCTGAGGGGCGGTCCCATCCGCTGAGGGGTCAAGAAACGCCCAATCACAGCGTGGGGATGCGGCGTGTCCTGACCCCTCAGCGAAGAGCGGCAGCGGGGAGCGCGGCTCAGCGCGGCGGCAGTGCGTCCCGACCGGCGGTGGCCGGCGTCCAGCGCGTCATCCCGAGCGGGATCTCGGTGCTGCGCTCGGGCAGATCGGCCGGCAGCAGGTAGGGCCGGCGGATCACCTCGTCGAGCACGACGACGCTGACCACGGTGCGCACCTCCGGGAGCTGCGCGATGACCCCGGTGGAGAACTCGTGCACGCCGCTCACGTCGACCGCGCGGATGAGCAGCATCGCGTCGTGCTCGCCGGTGGTGATGGCGCACCACTCGACATCGGGCATCTCGAGCACGCGCTCGCGGAACGACGCCCAGGCCTGCGGCATCACCGTGACGAACACCAGCGCGCCGATCGAGAGTCCGGCCTTGGCCTGATCGACCCGGGCGCTGAAGCCCGTGATGACCCCGTCGTGCACCAGCGACTCGACCCGCGTGTACGCACTCGCGCGGGAGATGCCGACCTTGTCGGCGAGAGCGGCGATCGAGACGCGACCGTTATCACGCAGCACATCGAGGATTCTGTATGCCGTCTCGTCCAATGGGGCGGCACTTCGTCCAGAATGCTTCGACTGATCCGCATCCTTGCTGGACATATTGCTCCTCACGACCGACGTTCTGGACAGAGCGTGCTGGGACCACCCACACTCGCTGGACACATCGTCGCATATGATGCGAATCTGAACCCCGGTCGTCCACATCGGTGGCGACTCACCCGAATGTACTCCTCGCCCCTGGAGGTCCTCATGTCGTCACGCCGTATTACGCCGGTCATCGCGCTCGGAGCGGTCGCGATCTTCGCGCTCGCCGGATGCTCGGGAGGGAACTCGGCAGGCAATGGCGACTCCGCCGGCTCCGACTCGCTCGTCATCGACACCGCGTTCTCGATCGAGACGGCCGACCCGGGTCACACCTACGACCCGACCGGCAACATGATCGCGAAGGCGCTGTACGAGACCCTCGTCGACTTCGAAGGCTCCGACGTCTCGACCCCGGTGCCCGGCCTCGCCTCGTGGGAGCAGAACGACGAAGCGACCGAGTTCACCTTCACGCTCGAGGGCGACCGCGTCTTCTCCGACGGCTCGCCGATCGAGGCGAAGGACGTCGTCTTCTCGCTCCAGCGCATCCAGGGCATGGCCGACGCCAAGCCGAACTTCCTGCTCGGCGGCCTCACCATCACCGAGGTCGACGACAAGACGATCCAGATCACGTCGGAGACCCCGCTGCTGCAGCTGCCCGCGATCCTCGCGAACCCGGCGCTCGGCATCGTCAACTCCGACGTCGTGATCGAGAACGGCGGCACGATCGACGGCACCGACTCGGCGCAGAAGTTCCTCGACGGCGAGTCCGCGGGTTCCGGTCCCTTCGTCCTCGACACCCTCGACCTCAGCTCGCAGGTCGTGCTGACGAAGAGCGATGAGTACAACGGCGACGAGGAGGCGGCGTTCAAACGCGTCGTCGTCCGCAACGTCTCCGAGAGCGCCACGCAGCTCGCCAACCTCAAGGGCGGCGACTCGATGGTCGCGATGGACCTCAACGGCGACCAGGTCGCTGGCCTCGGCGACGGTGTCACGGTCGACTCGGTTCCCTCCGGGCAGACCATCTTCCTGCTGCTGAACCAGTCCGAGGCCGTGGCCGGTGAACTGGCGAACGTGAAGATGTCCGAGGCGATCCGCTACGCGCTCGACTACGACGCGCTGCTGGAGCTGGCCGGTGCCGGCTCCGTGCAGGCGACCGGCGTCATCCCGCCCGGATTCGAAGGCGCCCTGGAGTCCGGCGTGGATCAGGACCTCGACAAGGCCGAGGCGGCACTCGCCGAGGCCGGTTACACGGGCCAGACCCTCCAGCTGAAGTTCCCGAACGACTACCCGGTCGGCGGCGTGGAGTTCACCCCGCTCGCCGAGCGCATCCAGGCGCAGCTCGAGGATGCCGGCATCACGGTGGAGCTTGCCCCCGCGCCCTTCGCGACCGAGCTCGACTCCTACGTCAACGGCACCGAGGGCTTCGGCCTGTGGTTCTGGGGTCCGGACTACGCGGACTCCGCGAACTTCCTGCCCTTCGCGCCCGGACTGAAGGTCGGACTCCGTGCCGGCTGGGCTGCTGAGGCCAACCCCGAGATCGCGGGAATCGCCGCCGGTGCTGCCGCGGCGACCGACCCCGAGCAGCGCACGGCCGCGTTCACCGAGTTCGCCGAGGCGATGCAGGCCGAGGGCCCGTTCGTCCCGCTGATCGTCCCCGGTCGCAACATCTCGTCGGCCGACAGCGTGAGCGGTGCGGTGTACAACTCCGTCTGGGAGATGGACATCGCCGAGATCACGCCCGCCGGCTGAACGGAAATCCCATGACGACAGTGGCGGTGCAGAGGCAGGCGCAGCGGCGCCGATCGCCTCTGGTCGGATACCTGCTGCGGCGGGCGGGAACCTCCCTGCTCCTGCTGGTGGGCGTGACGATCGTGACGTTCGCGCTCACCAACCTGGTGCCCGGAGACCCGGTCTCGGCCGCGCTCGGTGAGGGCGCGTCGCAGAACCCGGCGACGCGTGAGGCGTTCATCCAGGCGAACGGACTCGACCAGCCACTGTTCGTGCAGTACTTCATCTATATGGGGAACCTGCTGCGCGGGGACCTCGGCACGTCGCTGGTGACCGGACAACCGGTCACCAGCGACCTCGCCACCGCGGTGCCCGCGACCATCGAGATCGCGATCGGCGCGATCATCGTCAGCCTCGCGGTCAGCATCGTGCTCGGCACCCTCGCCGCGTACCGTCGCGGCCTCGTCACCGACCAGGTCATCCGGGTCGTGACCCTGGTCGGGCTGAGCGTGCCGACCTTCTGGCTGGCGCTCGTCAGCTTCTACGTCTTCTTCCTCGAGCTGCGCATCGCGCCGGGATCCGGCCGCATCTCGCCGTCGATCACGCCGCCGCCGCGCGTGACCGGCCTCTATACGGTCGACTACCTGTTGAACGGCGATGCGGTCGGCTTCTTCGACGCCCTCGCGCACCTCGCGCTGCCGGTCATGGTGCTCTCGCTCGTGACGATCGGACTGCTCACCCGCTTCATCCGCACCTCGGTGCTCGAGGTCCTCGGCAGCGACTACGTGCGCGCCGCCCGGGCCAAGGGTCTTCCCGCCATGCGCGTGATCCTCGACTACGTGCTCCGCGGCGCCTCGCTGCCGATCCTCACCGTCGTGGGCGTTGCGTTCGGGGCCCTGCTCTCGGGGACGGTTCTCGTCGAGTCGGTGTTCGCCTGGCCGGGGCTCGGCACCTACGCCTACAACTCCGCCGCCAACCTCGACCTGCCCGGCATCATGGGCGTCGGTCTCGTGGTCGGCATGATCTACCTCCTCATCAACTTCATCGTCGACATCCTCTACGGCGTGCTCGACCCGAGAGTGAGGATCGCATGAGCCGCATCGCCGCCGCCACGCCCGCCGGCCGCTTCCGCTTCCGTTGGCCCCGCGCCTGGCGCACCCCGCTCGGCATCATCGGCACCGTCATCGCGGGCGCCTGGGTGATCGTGGCGTTCACCGCGCAGTGGTGGGTGCCGTATCCGCCGAACGCCCAGGTGCTGCCTCGCCTGCAGGCGCCCGGCATCGACACGCTGCTGGGCACCGACGGCAACGGCCGCGACATCTTCTCGCGTCTGATGACGGGTGCGACCGTGAGCCTGCCGCTCGCGCTCATGCTCGTGATCGCCGCGATGATCATCGGTACCGTCATCGGCGCCGTCGCCGGCTACTTCGGCGGCTGGATCGACGAGACGCTGATGCGCATCACCGACCTGTTCATGGCGTTCCCGACCGTGATCCTCGCGATGGTGGTCGCGGCCTCGCTCGGTCCGTCTCTGTTCAACGCGGTGATCGCGGCGATCGTGGTGTCGTGGCCCCAGTACTCCCGCGTCACCCGCAGCATCGTGCTGGGTCTGCGCGGCCAGAACTACGTGATCGCCGGACGACTGCTCGGGCACTCGCCCGCCCGGACGCTGTTCGTCGACATCCTCCCGAACATCGCCGGCCCGGTCCTGGTGCTCGCGACGCTCGACATCGGCGCGGCCATCCTGCTGCTCTCCGGACTCTCCTTCCTCGGCCTCGGCGCCCAGCCGCCGACCGCCGAGTGGGGGTCCATGATCTCGGGTGCGATGCAGAACTTCGACGCCTGGTGGCTCGGGGTCTTCCCGGGTCTCGCGATCCTGACCGTCGTGCTGGCGTTCAACTTCCTCGGTGACGCGATGCGCGACGTGCTCGACCCCACGGCCGAGATCACGCACGAGAAGGCCGCGGAGCACAAGGCATCGGCGACGGGGGTGGCGGCATGACCTCCGTGCAGGGATCCAGCGTGCTCAGCATCCGCGACCTGACCATCGACATCGGCCGCCCGCTCGTCAAGGGCGTCTCGCTCGAACTCGAGGCCGGTCGCATCCACGGTCTCGCCGGCGAATCCGGATCGGGCAAGACGCTGACCTCGCTCGCCGTGCTGGGACTGCTGCCCCGGCAGGCGAAGACGGGCGGATCGATCCTCCTCGGCGGTGAAGAGCTCGTCGGGCTGAAGCGTCGCTCTCTCAACCGGGTCCGCGGCAAGCGCATCGCGATGGTGTTCCAGGACCCGTCGGCGTCGCTGCACCCGCAGCTGCCGGTCGGCCGCCAGCTCACCGACCACATGCGCGTGCACCTCGGGCTCAAGGGTGCGGCGGCACGAGAGCGGGCGATCGAACTGCTCGAGACCGTGCAGGTGCCGAACCCCGCCGAGGCACTCAAGCGCTACCCGCACCAGTTCTCCGGCGGACAGCGGCAGCGCATCGCCATCGCGTGCGCCCTGGCCTGCGACCCCGAGGTGCTGCTGGCCGATGAGCCGACCACGGCCCTCGACGTCACCGTGCAGGCCGGCATCCTGCAGCTGCTGCGCGACCTCGCGGTGCAGCGCAACCTCGCGGTGCTGCTCGTGACGCACGACCTGGGTGTGATGAGCGCGATCGCCGACCGGGTGGCCGTCATGAAGGACGGCCGGGTGGTCGAGCTCGCCGACCGCGAGACGCTGTTCCTCGACCCGCAGCACGACTACACGCGGATGCTGCTTGCGGCCCTGCCGGGGTCGCGCATCGATGAGGCACCGGAGCAGGAGGCCGCAGATGAGTGAGGTCGCAGTCCTCGACGCGCAGGACGTGGTCGTGCGCTACCCGGGCAACCCGCCCGTGATCGCCGTGAACGGGGTGTCGATCCGTGTCGCCGCCGGTGAGACCGTCGCGCTCGTCGGGGAGTCCGGCAGCGGCAAGTCGAGCCTCGCTCGCGCCGTCGTCGGCATCGAGAAGACCGCCGGCGGAACGGTGCTCTTCCGCGATGTGCCCGTCGCGCCGCTCGGCATCCGTCGTCGTCCGACCGCGATGACCGGCATCCAGATGGTGTTCCAGGATCCGGCGACGTCGCTGAACCCCCGCCGCCGTGTGGGCGACCAGATCGCCGACGGCATCGCGACCGCCCGGGCGCGCGGCGCCGAGGGGTCGACCGTCGACGAGTGGCTGGAACGCGTCGGCCTGCCGACGACCGTGAGCACCCGCTTCCCGCACCAGTTCTCGGGTGGGCAGAAGCAGCGCATCGCGATCGCCAGGGCCCTGGCCGCGCGGCCATCGCTCCTCGTCGCCGATGAGCCGATCTCGGCACTCGACGCCTCGACGCAGACGAGTGTGGCAGGCCTGATGCGTGACCTGGTCGCGGAGTCGGGAGCCGGGATGCTGTTCATCTCGCACGACCTCGCCGTGGTGCGCCGCATCGCTGACCGCACGTTCGTGATGTTCGGCGGGCGTGTGCTCGAGTCCGGTCCGACGGATCAGCTCTGGGCGGCGCCGCAGCATCCGTACACGCAGGCGCTGCTCGCGGCGATCCCGGAGCCCGACGGTGCCGGCCGCATCCCCGCCGCCCCCTCGGTCGACGACCGCACGGTGTGGGCCGAGATCCCGCCGGTCATGTACTGAGCGGGCATGTACTGAAACGCGTGACACGAAGGAGATATCCCGACCTGAAGGACCGGATCGGGCACGAGCTCCTTCACAACGCGCGATCTCCTGCATTCCGTGTGACCCGGAGCCTCGCGGAGATCCCCGAACGCACTGCGGGCCGAGGCAGCAGCCCCGGCCCGCAGCATCAGCTCTGGATCAGAGCGGTGCGACGATGTCCTGCTTCACGTCCCACTCGGTGATCTCCATCGAGATCTCGACCGACTGGCCCTCGAGCGAGGCGGTGCTGGTCGACGCGAGGTTGACGTAGTCCGCCGTGACCTCGAAGACGACGTCGACCGTGGTGCCCTGCTGGTCGATCGAGCCGGTCAGGAGGAAGACCTTCTCACCCAGGCGCTCGCCGGTGCCGGTCACCGTGAACTCGCCGGTCATGGCCTCGGCGGCAGCAGCCGGGTCGAGCGACGTGACGTCGGCGGCGGTGGCACTCAGCGCGGCGATGACCGGGTCGCTCGACTTCGGATCGGCGACCTGCCACTCGCTCGTCGCGGACTTCACCCAGACGTCGTCGCCGATGGCGATCAGCGAGCCGGCCGGAGAGATCGACTCGAGGGCCTTCTCCGACGGGTTGAACTTCGCCGTCGACTCGATGCCCATGACGGTGGTCTTCGCGGCGTAGCCCGCGGTGTCCGACATGGCGTCTGCGATGCAGGCACCGAGCGCCGCGCCGTCGACGGTGTCGCCGTCCTTCAGCTCAGGGCAATCCGTCGCCGGAGCCTCGGCCTCCTGCGAAGCACCGCTGCTCGGCTTCGACTCGGCCGGCTTGTCCGATCCGCCCGCCGAGCATCCGGTGAGCAGCACGGCGGCGGCGAGAATCACGCCGACCCCCCATTTGTTGACGCGCATGGCGTCCCCCCTCTGGTCGAGTGCCTGATGACCGTCACCGGGCACGCCCTCCAGCATGCCAAGGGTGGGCGCCGACCCGTGCGGGCGACACGGAGGAATCTCCGCTAGACTGTCGAGGTTGTCTGCTTTCCGGCGTCCATTCGGGATTCCTGGGGCGGGCACGTGCACACACCCTCCTGCTCCCGGGAAAGTCCCGAGAGCCGTTCTAGTCCGAAGGAGGTGGGTAAGTGACGCACCAGTACGAACTCATGGTCATTCTGACTCCCGAGATCGACGAGCGCCAGGTCGCACCTACGCTCGACAAGTTCCTGAAGGTCATCACCAACGATGGTGGCTCGATTGACAAGGTCGACATCTGGGGTAAGCGCCGTCTGGCCTACGAGATCCAGAAGAAGAACGAAGGCATCTACGCCGTCGTCAACTTCACCGCTACCAGCGAGGCCACGCAGGAGCTCGACCGTCAGCTGAAGCTGAACGAGCAGATCATGCGCACCAAGGTCCTCCGCTCGGAAGAGGCTCAGGCGATGGTCGCTTCGGAGGCCAAGCGCTCCGAAGAGAAGGCTGCTCGCAAGGCCGCCAAGGCTGCGAAGGCCTGACGTCCATGGCCGGCGAAACCGTCATCACCGTTGTGGGAAACCTCACGGCCGACCCCGAGCTGCGCTACACGCAGAACGGGCTGCCGGTGGCGAACTTCACCATCGCTTCGACGCCTCGGAACTTCGACCGTGCCGCGAATGAGTGGAAGGACGGCGATGCGCTGTTCCTCCGTGCATCCGTCTGGCGCGAGTTCGCCGAGCACGTGGCGGGTTCGCTGACGAAGGGTATGCGCGTCATCGCGCAGGGCCGTCTGCGTCAGCGCTCCTACCAGGACCGCGAGGGCAACCAGCGCACCGCGATCGAGCTGGAGGTCGACGAGATCGGCCCCTCGCTCCGGTACGCGACCGCGCAGGTCACCCGTGCGGCTTCGACCGGTGGTGCCGGCGGTGCCGGTGGTGCCGGCGGCGGACAGGCTCGTCCCGCGCAGCAGCAGGTGTCGGAGGAGCCGTGGTCGACCCCCGGTTCCTCGACGAGCGCAGATGCCTGGAGCACTCCGGGCAGCTTCGGCGACGACACCCCGTTCTGAACAACTTCTGGATCCGGCCGCCGAGCTCGTCTCGGAAACCGGCATCCGCTCATCACTAAGGAAAAACAATGGCTGGAAAGTCGAGCGGCGACCGCCGCAAGCCGCGGAAGGGTGGCAAGCCCACCGCTCCCGCGAAGTCCATCCGGGTTGGTGTCATCGATTACAAGGATGTCGCCACCCTTCGCAAGTTCGTCTCGGAGCGCGGCAAGATCCGTGCCCGTCGTATCACCGGTGTCTCGGTGCAGGAGCAGCGTCTGATCGCCACGGCGATCAAGAACGCGCGCGAAATGGCGCTCCTGCCCTACGCTGGCGCCGGCCGGTAAGGGGTATCGAGATGGCAAAGCTGATTCTCACGAACGAGGTCGCCGGGCTGGGTAGTGCCGGTGACGTTGTCGAGGTCAAGAACGGGTACGCCCGGAACTTCCTCATCCCGCAGGGCTTCGCTACGGCGTGGACCCGCGGTGGCGAAAAGCAGGTCGCTTCGATCCAGGCCGCGCGTCAGGCACGCGCGATCCACGATCGTGACGACGCTGTCGCGCTGAAGAACGCTCTCGAGGGCACCAAGGTGCGTCTCGCGGTCAAGGCCGGCAAGGAGGGTCGTCTCTTCGGCTCCGTCAAGACCGACCACGTCGCGGATGCTGTCGCAGCCGCCGGCCTGGGTTCGATCGACAAGCGCAAGGTGCACATCCCGTCGCCCATCAAGGTGACCGGTGACCACGAGGCGACCGTGCGTCTGCACGAAGACGTCACTGCAGTCATCACGCTGCAGGTCGTCGCCGCCAAGTAAGGCATTCCCCGGAACGCCCCCTGTCCTTCGGGACAGGGGGCGTTCTGTGTGTGTGCGCGCTCCCGACATCCGGCACAGGAACGCGCAGACTGCGACGCGGGTGATTCTGGATCCAGAATGCAGAGTTCGGGGCGCTGATCCGATAACCTCGGCCCATGGTGCAATCAGGAAACGCCGCGTCGCCCAAGGAGCGGGCCGAGGCGCTGCAGAAGCTCGCACAGCGGCACGGAGCCGGATACCGGTCGGTCGGCGCGATGGCGTACGACATCATCCGCGATGCGATCCTCGACGGCACACTCCCGCCGGGGATGAAGCTGCGGCAGGAGACGCTGGCCGAGTCCATCGGCATCTCGCGACTGCCTATCCGATCCGCGTTGATCCAGCTCGAGGCCGACGGGCTCGTGATCTTCCACGCCCGCCGCGGTGCGATGGTGCGTGCGCTCTCGGTCGAGGAGGCCACGGAGGTCTACCACCTGCGCACTCTGCTCGAGAAAGAGGCGCTGCGGCTGGCGATGGCCGAGATCACGACCGAGCGTGTGGCCCAGCTCCGCGAGCTCGCGAAGACGGCCGACGACATCTCCGAGGGCGGCGAGTTCGTCGAGGCACGCACCGAGTTCTACGCGACGCTGTACGACGCGGAATCGCGTCCGCTGATGTGGGAGATGATCGAGCAGCTGCGCCTGAAGCTCGGTCGCTATGTGCTCGGCTGGCGCCTGGTCTCGCCCGGCGCTCACGACCATTCGCACAGCGAGCTCATCGACGTGGTAGCCGCGGGCGATGTGGACGAGGCGCTGCGCGTGCTCGAGTCGCACCTGAACCACGTGCGCGACGGCGTGATCGCGCTGCTGGATGCCGCGGCGACCGAGGCCGCGGGCGAGAGCGCCTGACCCGCGACGCGCCACCACGCGATGAGGGGACCGGCGATACGTCGCCGGTCCCCTCCTCGCATGGCGCCGCCGCTCAGGTGACGGTGCCGCGGCGGGCGAAGCGCGGTTCGCGCCAGATCTCGGTGCGCAGCACGTCTTCCAGTACGTCCACCGCATCCCACACGTCGGCGTAGGAGGTGTAGAGCGGCGTGAAGCCGAAGCGGATGAGGTCGGGCGCCCGGAAGTCGCCGATGACCCCGCGCTCGATCAGGGCCTGCATCACCGCGTAACCGTCTTCGTGGCGGAGCGACACCTGGCTGCCGCGGCGAACGGACTCGCGCGGGGTGACCGGCTCGATGCCCCAGTGGGGCGTGAGCCGCGTGTCGACGAGCGACATGAAGAGCTCGGTCAGCCGCAGGCTCTTCTCCCGGAGCAGCTCCATGTCGACGTCGTCCCAGATGTCGAGGCTGGCCTCGAGTCCGGCGACCGACAGCAGCTGCGGCGTGCCGACCCGGAAGCGCTCGATGCCCGGGGCAGGAGCGTAATCGACGGTGAAGTCGAACGGGCGGGCATGGCCGTGCCAGCCGGTCAACGCCGGACGCGCCGCGTCGTGGTGCCGGGCCGCGGCCCAGATGAACGAGGGCGAGCCGGGGCCGCCGTTGAGGTACTTGTAGGTGCAGCCGACCGCGAAGTCGGCATCCGCTCCGTTCAGGTCGATCGGCACGGCACCGGCACTGTGGCACAGGTCCCAGACCACGAGGGCGCCGGCCGCATGCACCTTGCGCGTGACCTCGGCCATGTCGTGCATCCGACCGGTGCGGTAGTCGACCTGGGTGAGCACGACGACGGCAACGTGATCGTCGAGCACGTCGTCGAGGGTGGGGCCGTCGTCGGAGATGAGCCGGCGCTCCAGGGGCGTTCCACCGCCGAGCAGCTCCTGCACCGCCTCCAGCATGTAGAGGTCGGTGGGGAAGTTGCCGCGTTCCGCGACGATCACGCGTCGGCCGGGCCGAAGCCTGACGGCGGCGACCGTCGCCTGGAAGAGGCTCGCCGACGTCGAGTCGCCGAGAACGACCTCGCCGGCATCCGCCCCGATCAGCGGCGCGATGCGGTCGCCGACCGTGCGCGGCTTGGCAAACCAGCCCGCGTCGTTCCAGCTGCGGATGAGCCCCGTGCCCCACTCCTCGGTGATCACCCGCTGCAGGTGCGCGGCGGTGTGCCGCGGCAGCACGCCGAGCGAGTTGCCGTCGAGGTAGATCACGCCGTCGGGCAGCACGAAGCGCTCGCGCATCGGCGCCAGCGGATCGCTCTCGTCGAGGGCGGTGCACGTCGCACGGTCGATGGCCGGGCGGAGGGAGGTGGTGCTCATGAGGGTCCGTTCGAGGTCGGGGTCAGCGGCCGAGGAAACGCAGGGCGTTGTCGCGGCGGATGGCGCTCTTCTGCGCCTCGTCGAGGAAGTCGGCGCGGTCGACGACGCTGCCGACGGGCCGCTCTCCCAGGGGGTAGGGGTAGTCGCTGCCGACCATGACCTGCGAGGTGCCGAGCGTCTCGACCAGCACGCGCAGGGCGATCGGGTCGAACACGACGCTGTCGACGCTGAACCGGTCGAGGTAGGCCGACGGCGGCCGTTCGCTCACACCGATGAGATCGGGCCGCTGCTGCCAGGCGTTCTCGAAGCGGCCCAACCAGAACGCGAAGGATCCGCCGCCGTGTGCGAATGCCAGGCGCAGCGTCGGCGGCACGCGGTCGAAGACGCCGCCCAGGATGAGGGCGATGATCGACAGGTGCGTCTCGGCGGGCATACCGGTGAGCCAGCGCGCCATCCACCGATCGAGCCGGGGCGAGCCCGCCATGTCCCACGGATGCACGAAGACGGGGATGCCCCGATCGGCGCAGTGCTGCAGGAACGTCACGGTGCCCTCGTCGTCGAGGTCGCGGTCGCCGACGTGGTTGCCGATCTCGACCCCCGCATGGCCGGAGGCGATGGCACGGTCGGCCTCGGCGCACGCGGCATCCGGATTCTGCAGGGGCACCTGCGCGAACGGGATCAGCCGGTCGGGGGCGGGTGCGCAGATCTCCAGGGCGAGGTCGTTGAAGATGCGCGCGACCTTGACCGCCTCATCGCCCGACTTGTCGTACGAGAAGAAGACGGGCGTGGGGGAGACGACCTGCATCTCGACGCCGTCGGCATCCATGTCGGCCAGGCGCACCTCGGCATCCCAGCAGTCGTCTCCGATACGCCGGAACTCGGTCTCGCCGAGCATGATCATCGCCTCGCGCTCGGAGTCCACGCGCAGCGTCGGCCAGAGACCCGGCCCGACCTGCGATGACAGGTCGGGCCAGGAACTCGGCACGAAATGGGTGTGGACGTCGATCGTGCCCAAGGGGCTTCAGCCCTTGCCGGGATGGACGGCGCCGCACTCCGGGCAGGTGCGCCCCTCTTCGCTCTCGTAGAAGTCACGGAACACCGGCGGCAGGTCTTCGACGATGTCACGCACCTGCAGCTCGACCTCGTGCACCTTGGCGTTGCAGTTCGGGCAGAACCAGGCGAACTTCTCGAGCGTGCCCTCTTCGCGGATGCGTTCGATCACGATGCCGATGGAGCCCTCTTCGGGGCGCTGCGGCGAGTGGAAGACGTTGCCGGGCAGCAGCCACATCTCGCCCTCGCGGATGTCGATGCGCTGCAGGCCCTCGGGGGTCTGGATGTTCACGTGCATGTTGCCGCGGTACTGGTAGAACCACTCCTCGTACGGATCGAAGTGGAAGTCGGTGCGCTGGTTCGGGCCGCCGACGACCTGCACGATGAAGTCGCCCATCGGCGTCCACGCGGCCTTGTTGTTGACCGGCGGCTTCAGGAGGTGCTCGTTCTCCTTGATCCATGCGGCGAAATCGATGACGGGTGGGATGGTGCTCATTTCTCCTCCTCGAGAGTGGCAGCGGTGGTGCGGCCGACGGTGTTGCGGTCGGTGATGGTTTCGGTTTCGGGGCGGCGCGCGATCGCCTGGATCTCGATGCGCAGGTGCGGATGCGGCAGGGCGTGCACGGCGACCGTGGTGCGGGCCGGGCCCTGCTCGTCGAAGTACTCTGCCCAGACGGCGTTGTAGGCGGCGAAGTCGTTCATGTCGACGAGGAAGGTCGTCGCCTGCACGAGGTCGTCGAGCCCGCAACCGGCGGCGGCGAGCACCTCGCGGATGTTCTCGATGACCGCGCGGGTCTGCACGGCCACGTCGAGGTGGGTGGCCCCGAACTCGTCGGCCTCGGCACCGGCGATGGTGTTGTCGGGGCGCCTGCTCGACGTTCCCGAGACGAAGACCAGGTCGCCCGAGACCTTGACGTGCGGGAAACGACCTCTCGGGGTCGCCTTGCCCTCGACGAGGATGCCGCCTGATCCGGTCATCGTGCTCCCTCCTGCGCGAGGCTGTCGGCCCCGTCGTGCGTGCGGATGCCGACGCGACCGAGCCCGGCAATGGTCGCCTCGACGACGCCGTGGTCGGGGAGCGGAACCGCAGCGGTCGCGGCTCCGGCGAGCAGCACCGTGCCGGCACGCAGCGTGAAGCCGTGGCGGCCCGCGAGTCGTGCCGCCGCGGCGATGGCGCGGCCGGGATCGCCGAGGATCGCGGCGGTCGAGCCGGTGGCGCTCACCCGGCCGTCGACCTCGAGCTGCACCGCCCGGTTGTCGAGCGCGCCCGCCTGTGCGAACGCGGTCCACGGGCCGATCACGTACGCGGCGGCCGAGGTGTTGTCGGCCACGACGTCGGCGAGGCTGAAGCGGAAGTCCCGATACCGGGAGTCGATGATCTCCAGCGCGGGCGCGACCGCGGCGACGACCTCCGACAGCGGGCGACCGGCCTCTGAGCCGTCGATGTCGGCCGCCAGAAGGTACGCGACCTCGGGCTCGATGCGTGGGTGGATGGCGGATCGGCGGTCGAACACCGCGCCGTCGTCGAGGCGCATGGTATCGGTGAGCGTGCCCATGATCACGTCGTACACGCCCATCTGCTGCGCCTTCGCCTGGCTCGTGAAGCCGAGCTTGAGGCCGGCGATGCGCTCGCCGCGGGCGACACGACGGGCGATCAGCGCATGCTGCGTGGCGTAGGCGGTGTCGAGGCCGACGTCTGCGGTCGAGGAGAGCTGGCTGATCGGGCTCGCGGTGCGCTGCGCGGTGTCGAGCGCGGCGGCGAACACGGCGTCGGCGGTCACGAGGTGACCCCCGCGCGGGCGGCGACGAGGTCGAGGGCGACGTCGACGATCATGTCTTCCTGGCCGCCCACCATCCGGCGGCGGCCGAGCTCCACGAGGATGTCGCGGGCATCGATGCCGTGCTTCTCGGCCGCGCGCTCGGCGTGCAGCAGGAAGCTCGAGTACACCCCCGCGTAGCCCAGAGTGAGCGTCTCGCGGTCGACGCGGACGGGGCGGCGCTGCAGTGGACGCACCAGCTCTTCCGCGGCATCCTGCAGCGCGAACAGGTCGCAGCCGTGCTCCCACCCGAGCAGGTCGGCCACCGCGATGAAAGCTTCGATCGGACAGTTGCCCGCCCCGGCGCCCTGCCCTGCGAGAGAGGCATCGACCCGGTACACGCCGTGCTCGACCGCCGTGACGCTGTTGGCCACGCTCAAGGAGAGGTTCTCGTGGGCGTGGATCCCGATCTGCGTGCCGGGGTCGAGCACCTCGCGGTAGGCGTCGACGCGGTCGGCGACATCGCGCATCGTGAGGCGCCCGCCCGAGTCGGTGACGTACACGCAGTGCGCGCCGGCCGCCTCCATGATCTTCGCCTGCTCCGCGAGTCCGCGCGGGTCGTTGAGGTGGCTCATCATCAGGAAGCCCGACACATCCATGCCGTGCTCGCGCGCCCAGGTGATGTGCTGGATCACGACGTCGGCCTCGGTGCAGTGCGTCGCGACGCGCACACTCGCGACACCGAGGTCACGGGCGCGGGCGAGGTCGTCGATCGTGCCGATGCCGGGCAGGATCAGGGTGGTCAAGACGGCGCGGTCGAGCACTTCGGCGGCCGCCTCGATCCACTGCCAGTCGGTGTGTGCGCCCTGCCCGTAGGCGACGCTCGAACCGCCGAGGCCGTCACCGTGCGCGACCTCGATGGCGTCGACACCCGCGGCTTCGAGAGCACGGGCGATGCCCTGCACCTGGTCGGTCGTGTAGCCGTGGCCGATGGCGTGCATGCCGTCGCGGAGGGTGACGTCCTGCACGTACACGCGGGGAGGAGTGGTGGTCATGCGGGAACCCCTGTCCGTTCGGCGACGAGTCGCTCGGCGGTGCGCAGGGCGGCCGAGGTCATGATGTCGAGATTGCCCGCGTACTCCGGAAGATAGTGGCCGGCGCCCGCCACCTCCAGCAGGACGGTGACGCGCGTGCCGCGGAACGGACGATCGAGGGCGGGCACGTAGGCCTCGTCGACCTCGTCGAACTGCACCTGCTGCTTGAGCCGGTAGCCCCCGACGTACGCCTGCACATCGGCGACCATGTCGGCGACCGACGCGCTGACGGCATCGCGGTCCAGCGCGGCGGGGTCTCCCTCGACCAGGCAGAAAACCGTGTCGCGCATGATGAGGGGCGGGTCGGCGGGGTTGAGCACGATGATGGCCTTGCCGTGGTCGGCGCCGCCGATCACCTCCAGTGCGCGGGCGGTGGTCTCGGTGAACTCGTCGATGTTGGCTCTGGTGCCCGGGCCGGCCGACTTCGAGGCGATCGAGGCGACGATCTCGGCGTAGGCCACCGGCGCGACGCGCGACACCGCGGCCACCATCGGCACCGTGGCCTGGCCCCCGCACGTGACCATGTTCACGTTCGTCGCACCGAGGTGCGCCTCGAGGTTCACGACCGGCACGACGTACGGACCGATGGCCGCGGGCGTCAGGTCGACCATCACGCGTCCGGCGTTGCGCACGAGCGCGTCGTTGCGGGCATGGGCTCCGGCCGAGGTGGCGTCGAACACGAGCTCGACGTCGGCGAACTCGGGCATCGCGATGAGTCCGTCCACGCCCTCATGAGTCGTGGCGACACCGAGCCGGCGCGCACGGGCGAGCCCGTCGGACTGCTCGTCGATGCCGGCCATCGCGACCACGTGCAGCGTGGTCGAGAGTCGCTTGACCTTGATGAGCAGGTCGGTGCCGATGTTGCCCGAGCCGATGATGGCGATGCCGACGGTCATGCCGCAGCCCCTTCCGTCGATGTTCCGGATGCGGCGCCGAAGAAGTCGGCACGGACGTCGCCGAGGCCGTCGAGCCGGGCGCGATACACCCCGGCGGTCGCGTCGACCATGGGGCCGAGCGCGCCGGAGAGGATGACCTCGCCCGCCCGCAGCGGCTGCCCGCGTCGAGCGACCTCGCGTGCCAGCCACGCCACCGCGATCACCGGGCTGCCGAGGCACGCGGCGCCCGATCCGGTCGAGACCGGCCGTCCCTCGCGGTCGAGGGTCATGCCGAGCGCGGTCAGGTCGAACCCGTCGAGGCGTCGGGGCGTGGTGCCGAGCACGACCGCCCCGCTGGAGGCGTTGTCGGCGATGGTGTCGGTGATGCGGATGTCCCACCCGGCCACGCGGGAGTCGACGACCTCGATCGCGGGCAGCACGAACTCCGTGGCCCGGATCACGTCGGCGACGTGCGTGGTGGGGGAGTCGAGGTCGCGGCCCAGCACGAAGGCGACCTCGGCCTCGGCCCGCGGCTGCAGGAAGCGCGCGAGGTCGATCGGCTCGCGGTCGGCGAAGATCATGTCGTCCAGCAGTACGCCGTAGTCCGGGCTGTCGACGCCGAGCTGCGTCTGCACGGCCGGCGAGGTGAGGCCGATCTTGCGACCGACGATGCGGCGACCCTCGTCGAGGCGCCGGGCGATGCCGAGCGACTGCACCGCGTACGCGGCATCCTGATCGGTCTCGCCGAGCAGGTCGCGCACCGGTGCGCACGGACGCCCGGATTCGGCCGCCCGCCGCAGCCGCTCATCCGCCGCGCGGACGGCTTCGGCGACGGCATCGGAATCGTGGATGCCGGTCACAGTTGCACGCACACGTTCGTCGGCTCGGTGTAGAACTCCAGCGAGTGGTGTCCGCCCTCGCGGCCGATGCCGGAGAGCCCGACGCCGCCGAAGGGGCTCCGCAGGTCGCGCAGGTACCAGGTGTTGACCCACGACATCCCGGTGCGCATCTGCTGCGCGACGCGGTGTCCGCGGGTGAGGTCGGTGGTCCAGGTGACGGCGGCGAGCCCGTAGTCGGTGTCGTTCGCGAGCGCGATCGCCTCTTCCTCGGTGTCGAAGGGGATCAGGGCGGCGACGGGGCCGAACACCTCTTCGCGCACGGTGCGGTGGCTGTTGTCGAGGCCCGTCCACAGGGTGGGCTCGATCCAGGATCCGCCGTCGAGTCCGTCGCCGAGGGTCGGGATGCCGCCGCCGGCGAGCACGGTCGCGCCCTCCGCGACGGCGAGGTCGAAGTAGGAGCGCACCTTCTCGCGGTGCGCCTGCGAGATGAGCGGACCGGTGGTCGTGGCCGGGTCCTCGGGGCGACCCAGACGCAGGCGGGCGGCGTGCTCGGCGAGACCCGCCGCGACGTCGTCGAAGACCGCACGCTGCACGTAGATGCGCTCGGTGCACAGGCACACCTGTCCGGTGTTGAGATACGTGGAGCGGGCGAGACCGGCGACGGCGGCGTCGAGGTCGGCATCCGCGAACACGAGAGCGGCGTTCTTGCCGCCGAGCTCGAACGAGACGGGGCGCACGCGGGGCGAGACCGCGCGCATGATGGCGGAGCCGGTGGATGACTCCCCGGTGAAGGTCACCCCGTCGATGCCCGGGTGCTTCGTGAGGGCCTCGCCCGCCGAGTCGGCGCCGAAACCGTGCACGACGTTCACGACCCCGGCGGGGACGCCCGCTTCGGCGAGGATCTCGGCGAGCAGGGTGGCCGACGACGGCGTCTCCTCCGAGGGCTTGATGACGACCGTGTTGCCGGTGGCGAGGGCCGGAGCCAGCTTCCACGTGAGCAGCAGCAGCGGCAGGTTCCACGGCACGATCACGGCGACGACCCCGAGCGGCTTGCGCACCGCGTAGTTCAGGGCGCGGCGTCCGTCGGGCAGCTCGGTAAGGAACGAGTCGAGACCCGCTGACGAGACGGTGTCGGCGAAGGAGCGGAAGTTCGCGGCGGCGCGTGCCACATCGAGGTCGCGGGCGAGGGCCTCGGGCTTGCCGGTGTCGCCGACCTCGGCCGCGACGAGCTGGTCGGCGCGGCGGTCGATCGCGTCGGCCACCCCGCGCAGCAGGCGGGCGCGCTCGGCGACGGTCATCCGTCCCCAGGGGCCGTCGAACGCGGCGCGAGCGGCAGCCACGGCGCGGTCGACCTGCTCGGTGCCGGCCTC
Organism: Microbacterium sp. B19(2022); assembly: GCF_012030385.1. Classification (NCBI taxonomy): domain Bacteria; kingdom Bacillati; phylum Actinomycetota; class Actinomycetes; order Micrococcales; family Microbacteriaceae; genus Microbacterium; species Microbacterium sp. B19(2022). The sequence continues at coordinate 8,810 of NZ_JAAUVO010000023.1, read as the reverse complement.
GTGCACCTCGGCGATGACCGAGCCGTCGACCGGGCTGATCTTCTGGAACGTGGCGATCCCCTCCACGCGCTCGCCGGCGATCATGTTGTGGATCGCGCGCGGCGCCCGCCCCGGCTCGGCGGCACGGAGGGGAGGCGTCATCGTCTCGGAAGGCATGGGCTCAGGCTAGGAAGGTTCGAGGGATGCCGACAAATACTCTCTTGATGCACTGCCATGCCCATACGGCTATAGTCCCGATCATGGTCACCGATCGACTGCTCGACGGACGGGTCAAGATCCGCCACCTCGTCCTCATCACCGCCATCGCCGACGAAGGCACCCTGGTGCGCGCCGCCGAGTCGCTGCACATCACCCAGCCCGTCGTCACCCGCGGCCTCCGCGAGGTCGAAGACGTCTTGGGCGTGCCGCTGTTCGAGCGGCTGCCGCGCGGGGTCAGACCCACGCAGTACGGACACTCGTTCATCGAACGCGCCCGCTCGGTACTCGCCGAACTGCGCGCTGCGGGCGAGGAGGTGCGGCTGCTGCAGGCCGGCCAGCTCGGCACCGTCACGGTCGGCACGCACCTCGCCGGCTCGAACCTGCTGTTGCCGCGGGCCATCGCCGGGCTCAAGGCCGAGCATCCGCGGCTGACCGTGGTGGTGCGCGAGGGCACGCCCGACACGCTGCAGCAGCTGCTGCTCTCGGGCGACCTCGACCTCACGGTCGGGCGGCTGTCACCGACGGTGCCGGTGCGGCTCGAGCAGGAACGGCTGCACCAGGAGCCGATCCGCCTGGTCGCGCGAGCAGGGCATCCTGTGCTCGGCGGCATCAAGGCCAACTCGCTCGCCGAGTTGATCTCGTATCCGTGGATCTTCCCCGTCGCGCAGACCGCGCTGCGCGCCGAGCTCGAGGCCGTCTTCTTCCATGAGGGACTGCCGCTGCCGCCCGATCGGGTCGAGTGCACGTCGATGCTGACGCTGCGCACACTGCTCATCTCGACCGACGTGATCGCGGCCCTGCCGATGTTCATCGCCGTCGACGACCGCGAGCTGCGGATCCTGCCCACGCCGTTGAGTTCCATCCGCCGTTCGGTGGGCGTGACGGTGCCGAAGGATCGGGCGCCGTCGCCCGCGGCATCCGCTCTGCTCACCCACCTGCGCGAAGAGGGTGCGCGCCTCGCCGAGCTCGAGCGCGAGTACGCGCAGACGGAGCCGCGCTTCGCCGGCTGATATGTCTGAATGGTCATAGCTCTGACCCGTATGGATATTGGACAGCATCGCTCCCGCAGGGTGAACCTGATGAGACGACACGACGTCGTGACGATCTCACCCGATTCAGCCAATGGAGGCGACATGGCCGGCTCTCCCTACGTGCCCGATGCGAAGAAGTACCGCCCGGAGGACTTTCAGCGCGTCGAGGGTGAACCGGCCGACCCGGACCCCTCGACCTGGGGCATGCAGCCCGACGGCACATTCCTGCCGCCGGAGCACACGCCGTCAGTTCCGCGTGACGTGTTCGTCGACTGGCCGGGTCAGCTCGACTACCGCGACCCTGAGACTTATTCCCTCAACGCGACCGCCGAGGCGTTCTACCCGATCGTGGTGAACACCAGCCACTCGTGGCAGTGCATCTACGACTGGGACGGCCGCCGGCTCATGCTGCACTACGGCGGCGGCAACCACTGGAAGCTGTACGACATCACCGACCCGCGCGACCTCACCATCGTCGACGAGGAGCAGTGGGGGTGGGACGACCCTCGTCCGCAGTTCGGCGCCACCACGGTGCAGTGGAACCAGAAGCTCGGCAAGCACATCGCCATCCAGGCGAGCGAGACCCCGCGGTACTTCCTCAAGGGACGTGTCGCCAACAAGTGGATCGACGACACCGTCGAGGGGCAGCTCAAGGAGTGGGAGGGCCTGCGCGGCTTCCGCACCTGGGAGATGAACGGTCCGAGCCCGCGCGACTGGACGCTCATCACCGAGGTCTCGACCGATCCGAACCACGGACCGGACGAGATCCAGGAGGGCAATGGGGTGCTCGACCTGCCGGTCTACTACGGCGACAAGTACCTCTTCGTGGCCACCGCGCCCGACAACACGTTCACCAACCAGCCGTACAAGACCACGCTGTGGACGGCGGGGCACGCGGCCTACGACGTCTCCGACCCGGCGAAGCCCGAACTGCTCTCGAACTGGTGGGTGCCCGGCTCCCGTGCCGGCGAAGAAGCGGATTCCGAGTACCTCGCGGACAACGCGCGCTGGAACAACAAGACCTCGTGGTTCGGCTCGCGCATGGGCATCTTCCTGCCGCGCTCGGTCGAGTCCGGCGCGAAGTACGGCTACGCGGCGCAGGGCGGTCAGGGCTTCTTCGTGCTCGACGTGTCCGACCCCGCCAACATCCACCACGTCGGCTGGTGCGACCTGCCGGTCAGCGTCGCGGGCACCGAGGGCGACAACGTCGACACGACCCAGGTCGAGGAGACCGGATACGTCTACGTCTCGGGCTACCCGATGAACACCGACTGCTACGAACCGGCCAAGGAGATCTACCAGGTCGACGTGTCCGACCCCACGAACCCGCGGGTCGTGCGCACCCTGCCGCGGCCGACCCCGCCGGCCGAGGCCGCGTTCACCGACTGGGCGCAGCGCCGCGGATCGTTCGGTCCCAAGCGCTCGGGCTACTTCACCAACACGGGCACCCCGCACGGTGGAGTCGTCCCCTACGCGTTCTACGCCGCGGGACTGCAGATCTTCGACGTGCGCGACCCGGAGAACCCGAAGGTCGGCGCGTACTTCGTGCCGCCGATGGGCCTCAAGGACGACGATGACCTCGCCGCCCCCGTGCACGGCATCTTCGTCGAGTGGGATCGCAACGTGATCTGGCTCTTCGCCAACCACGGCATCTACGCGGTCTCGACCCCGCTGCTGGGTGAGGTCGTCACCGGCATCCCCACCACCGACGGCTGAGGCCGCCCCGGAACTTCGGCGTCCGTCCTGCACATCAGGGGCGTGCAGGACGGACACCGGACCACGTTCCCGCAGCATCCACGACGATCCCTCCCGAAAGAGATCCATGAACCAGAACGTCCGACCGTGGCCGGCCCTGTGGGCGCTGTGCATCGGCTTCTTCATGATCCTCGTCGACACGACGATCGTGGCGATCGCCAATCCGGTCATCCTCGCGGCGTTCGACGCCGACCTGACCACGGTCATCTGGGTCACCAGCGCCTACCTGCTCGCCTATGCGGTCCCGCTGCTGGTGACCGGCCGGCTCGGTGACCGGTTCGGCCCCAAGCGGGTCTATCTCGTGGGCCTCGTGGTGTTCACCCTCGCCTCGCTGGCGTGCGGGCTGGCCGACAGCATCGGGATGCTGATCGCTGCGCGGGCCGTGCAGGGTTTCGGTGCCGCGCTGATGACGCCGCAGACCATGGCGATCATCGCCCGGGTCTTCCCGCCGCGCGGTCGCGGTCAGGCGATGGGGGCGTGGGGCGCGGTCGGCGGACTGGCGACACTCGTCGGACCCATCCTCGGCGGCGTGCTCACCGACACGGTCGGCTGGGAGTGGATCTTCTTCGTCAACGTCCCGGTCGGCATCGTCGCCTTCGTGATCGCCTGGCGTCTGGTGCCCGATCTCGAGGGGCACCCGCATCGCTTCGACTGGCTCGGCGTCGCCCTCTCCGGACTCGGCCTCTTCCTGCTGGTGTTCGGCATCCAGGAGGGCGAGGTCTACGACTGGGGTGTGATCCTCGGTCCGATCACGGTGTGGGGACTGATCGTCACCGGCGCCGTGCTGCTGGTGCTCTTCGTGCTGTGGCAGCGCTTCAATCGCGCCGAGCCGCTCATGCCGCTCGCTCTCTTCCGCGACCGCAACTTCTCGGTCGCGAACGCCACGATCTTCCTCGTCGGGGTCGGCATCACGGCGATGCCGGTGCCGCTCGCCTTCTACTTCCAGGTCGCCCGCGGCCTCGACCCCACACTCGCGGCGCTCATGCTCGCGCCGATGGCGGTGGTCTCGGGAGTGCTCGGGCCGTTCGTCGGCAAGCTGAGCGACCGGATCGGCCCGCGCTGGGTGACCTTCGCGGCCTTCGTCATCTCGGCTGTGGCCATGGCCTGGTACGCGGCGACCATGACCCTCGACGCGCCCTTCTGGCTGCTGCTGCTGCCGTCCGCGCTGCTGGGGGTGGGCGTCTCCGGGATGTTCGGCCCGCTCGCCTCGACGGCCACGCGGAACCTGCCGCACACGCAGGCGGGCGCCGGCTCCGGGGTCTATTCGACGACCAGGCAGATGGGGTCGGTGATCGGATCGGCGTTGCTGGCCGTGCTGATGAACGTGACGCTCGCCGCACACATCACCGGCTTCGTGCCCGGCGCGATCCACCCGGGGACCGAGCTGTCGGCTGAGGACGGCGGTGGACTCGCGGCGGCCATGTCGCAGTCGCTGCTGCTTTCGGCCATCGCCTTCGCGGTGTGCGCGATCGTCGTGGTGTTCTTCGAGAAGCCGCGGCCCTGGGGTGCACCGGCCGCCCCGCAGACGGTGAGCTCGGTCGTGAGAGAGGGACGATGATGACGGCACTCGCAGTGGATCCAACATCCAGAACCAGGAAGCAGGAGAAGGCTCCGATGACCGAGAGATCCGGAGGCGGCAGACTCGTCGTCGATGCCCTGAAGAAGGACTACGAGCTCGACGGCGCCGCCGTCCCCGTGGTCAAGGACGTCACCTTCACGATCGAGCCGGGGACGTTCTACTCCCTCCTCGGCCCGTCGGGATGCGGCAAGACGACCACGCTGCGCTGTGTCGCCGGGCTCGAGCGGAGCAACGGCGGCGTCATCTCGCTCGACGGCAACGTGCTCTCGACCGGCACCGAGCACGTGTCGCCCGACAAGCGCGACATCGGCATGGTGTTCCAGAACTACGCGATCTGGCCGCACATGACGGTCTTCGCCAATGCGATCTTCCCGCTGCAGGTCGCGGGTTCCAAGCTGCCGAAGCAGGAGGCGCGCAAACGGGCGATGGAGGCACTCGAGCTGGTGCAGCTCGACCATCTCGCACAGCGTCCGGCCACCGCGCTGTCGGGCGGTCAGCAGCAGCGACTCGCGCTCGCTCGCGCCCTCGCTCATCGCCCGCGGCTGCTGCTGCTCGACGAGCCGCTGTCGAACCTCGACGCCAAGCTGCGCGACACCATGCGCAACGAGCTGCGGAGCCTGCAGCGCACCCTCGGCATCAGTGCCCTCTACGTGACGCATGACCAGTCCGAAGCGCTGTCGATGTCCGACCGCGTGGCCGTCATGAACGGCGGCCGCATCGTGCAGGAGGCCACGCCCCGCGAACTCTACGACCAGCCGGCCGACCGCTTCGTGGCGAACTTCGTCGGCCGCGCGAACATGATCCCCGCCGTGGTGATCGAGCGCGACGGTGCCGGCGACGCGGTGGTCGAGGCGCTCGGCACCCGGCTGCAGACGCCCGTGCCCGACGGCGTCTCCACGGGCGACGAGGTCACGCTGACCTTCCGCCCGGAGACCGTGCGCTGGCACGAGACCGACGTCGAGCGCCCCAATGTGCTCCCCGTGCGCATCGTGCGGGTGGAGTTCCTCGGCGAGATCGTCGAGTACGAGGCCGAGGTGCTCACCGAGGGCGAGCCCGTCGCCACGATCGTCGGCCGCGGTGCACCGCTGGCGACACCCCCCGAGGGCGGCAGGGTCTTCCTCGAACTGGTCCCGCACGCCTGCCGCGTGCTGGGCGCATGATCCATCCCGCACCACACCCGCAATCACACACCTGATGTCAGAGAGGACATTCAGATCATGAAGAGAACACTGGGAGCTGTCGCCGTCACGGCGACGTTCGCGCTCGCCCTGACCGGCTGCGGCACGCAGAGCGAGGCCGCCTCCGGCGACAGCGCGCTCAAGGGCGATGCCGCCTCGGCCGTCTGCGACGCCGTCGAGGTCGGCGCGATCACCCGCTGCGAGAACTTCTACGACGACTACTGGCCCGAGATCGACAAGCAGCTCGACGCCCTCTACGAGGAGGCGAAGAAGGCCGACGACGGCACCCTGGTCATCTGGGACTGGTACGAGCTGTCGCCGGATGTGATCGCACAGTTCAACGAGCGCTTCCCCGACATCAAGGTCGAGACCCGCGGCCTCACCTACAACCTGTCGTCGGCGATCATCTCGGCCAAGGCCACGGGGTCGCGCAACACCGACGTCGTGTCCGGCTCGATCACCTCGATGGCCGCGATGTACGACGAGGGCTTCTGGGAGAAGGTCGACTGGGCAAGCTTCGGCGTGCCCGAGGAGTACCTCACCATCGGGGCGCCCGAGCTCATGCCGGACAGCATCAACGGCACTCTCATCCAGTACAACACCGAGAAGGTGGATGCCGTTCCGGAGACGCTCGACGGGCTGCTCGCCCCCGAGTACAAGGACAAGGTGTCGGTCGCCGGGTACAACGCGGTCGTCTTCGCCGGCTACGGCATGGCCGAGGGCGAAGACAAGATGGTCGACCTGATCGACGAGCTGATGTCGTCGGGCAACCTGAAGCTGCTGGAGGACCAGGGTGCTCCGCTGTCGAGCGGTGACGTGCCCATCGCGCTGAACCAGACGCTGTTCAACCCGAACCCGGCGCTGCAGGTCTCGCCGTTCGAGCACGCAGGGGTCTGGGCGCAGTTCTCCGGAGTCAACTCCGACGGGAAGAACAAGCCGGGAGCGGCGCTGTGGACGCTGTGGAACGCGTTCGACCCCGACTGGATCAGCCTCCGCATGACGGACGAGCGCTTCGCCAGCACCCAGGTGCCGTTCGCCGGGCTCCCCGCCGAGACGTTCGCCGAGTCCACCGGACTCATGAAGACGAACTCCGACGCACTGCTGCTCGGCCTCGAAAGCGGCGCCGAGACCGAGACGCAGGCCACTCGTGATGACTGGCAGGCCATGATCAACGCCGCCGACAAGGCGCTGAACGGATAACCATGTTCAAGGCAGGACGGACCACGGGGCGAAAGCGCCCCACCTCGATGACGATCGCGATGGTCGTCTCGGGTGCGGTCATCTTCATCCTTCTCGCGGTACCGCTGATCGTTCAGGTGATCACCGCGTTCCGTGGTCCGTTCCTGCCCTTCGGCGTCTCATCGGCCCAGTGGGGTGTCGAGAACTTCGTCACCCTGTGGCAGCTGCGCGAGGACTTCTGGGGCGTGCTCGGTGCGACCGGCGCCTTCGTCGGCGGCTCCACACTGCTCACGCTGCTGATGGCGTTCGGCCTCGCCTGGATCACCGTGCGCACGGATGCTCCGTGGCGTCGGCTCATCTCGGTGCTCGTGATCGTGCCGTACATCATCCCGCCGATCGTGAAGGCGCAGGCCTACCTGCTGATGCTGTCGCCCGAATCGGGCGTGCTCAACCAGATGCTGCGGCTGCTGCCCTTCGCGAGCGACGTGCCGATCGATCCGTACGCGTTCCCGACCATGATCTTCATCCAGGCGCTCACGAACGTCACGTTCCCGTACCTGATGATCGTGCCGATCCTGACGAACATGGACGGCTCGCTCGAGGAGTCGGCGCGGGTGTCGGGGGCTTCCTGGCCGCAGACCCTGCGCCGCGTGACCCTGCCGATGCTCTGGCCCGGCCTCCTCGGAGTGACCGTGCTCACCTTCATCCTCGGCCTCGGCAGTCTCGAGGTGCCGCTGCTGTTCGGTCAGGAGTCGGGGCGCGACATCTTCGCCCTCAAACTCTGGACGCTCATCAGCTCCAACGCGGGCGAACTGCCGCAGTACGGACTGGCCGCCGCGTGGGGGCTCGTGTTCCTCGTGATCACGACCATCGCGTTCGCCATCTATCTGCGGGCGACGCGCAACGCCGAGCGCAGAGCCTCGGTGTCGGGCAAGGGCTTCCGGCCCTCGACCATGCGGATGGGGCCGTGGAAGATCCCGGTCATGGTGCTGGTCGCCGTGTTCGTGCTGCTCACCGGCATCCTTCCGCTGCTCGCCCTGCTGTGGGCGGCGATCACGCCGTACCCCGTGGCATTCTCGATCGACGCGCTGCTCGGCAACACCGACTTCGGGGCGTTCGGCATGGTGCTCGCCGACCCGGAGTTCTGGGTGTCGCTCGGACGCACGGTCATCATCGCGGGCGGCAGCGCCACGATCGCCGTGGTCTTCGCCACCGTGCTCGCCTACGGCATCGCGCGCAGCAAGAAGACCTGGTGGGTGAAGGCGATGGACCTGTTCGCGTCGTCGTCGGTCGCGATCCCCGCGACCATCGCCGGCTTCGCGATGTTCCTCACCTTCATGGTGATCAACCCGTACATCCCGATCGCCGGCACGCTGCTGGCGCTCGTCATCGCGTACTCGTACCGGGTGTCGATCGCCTACCGCTCGTCGTACAGTGCCACGCTGCAGATCCGCCCGGAGCTGGAGGAGGCCGCGCTCACCAGCGGAGCGAGTCGGTTCGAGGGGTTCCGCCGCATCATCGCGCCGCTGCTGATGCCCACCGTGATGGCGGTGTGGATCCAGATGTTCATCCTCGGCACCAACGAGTTCACGCTCCCGGCGTTCCTCGCGACCCCGTCGTCGCGTCCGCTGTCGATGTACATCTACGCGATGATCAACCCGCGATCCGCACAGCTGTACGCGCCGGATCAGGGTGCCGCGATGGCGCTGATCTTCACGCTGATGGTGTTCGCGATCGGCTACGGCCTGCAGTGGGCGCTGTCCCGCCGGGCGATCGGTCGGGCGCGGAAGCCCGTCGCCGCCGGTCTCCCCGACCTCGCCGCCCCTCCGGTCCCCGCCGCCGATTCCGCGACGGGGACCGGGGAGTGCGGGATGAGGACGGGGCGGGGGC
>NZ_JAAUVO010000022.1:0-56543 GCF_012030385.1 Microbacterium sp. B19(2022) | reverse complement strand
CAGCGGCGGCGGGTGCCACCTCGGGTCCACACGCTGAGGGCGAAGTCCCACCGGGCGAGGCGTCGGCGGGCCTTCGCGGCGTGCGCTCGGAACATATCGGCGTGAGGGTGATCGGAGTCGACCTGTCGAGCGAACTGGTCCCGGGCGAGCCAGGTGGTCGCTGCGGCGTCCCGGTTACGGATCAGCCAGTCGGTGACGCGCATAAGATCTCCTCCCCTACGTGAGTGCTACCAGGCCACGAGGTTTGTGATGACCCGGCTTGCTGCGCTCTCGGCGGCCGCGTGCAGCTTCCTGCGGGCCTCGGCGAGCGTCATCGTGCCCTTCCACCTGTTGCACTTACGATGCATCAGACAGGTGTTCGCACGGTCATACGGTGATCCGCCTCGGGCACGGGGGATGTCCTCGTCGACCTCGGCTCGCATCGGGTGAGGCACGCAGCCAGTGCATCCCGCTCCCCCACACCGAGGGCCATGAGCGCCAGGCATCATCGTGAGCGACTTGTCCACGAGCACCCCGCACAGCGCGCACACGTGCTCCTCGCGGAGGACGCGGATGCGCACCTGTCGGCGTCGATGGCCGTTCGCGTTCGCGGGGATGCTCGCCACTACCCACCCCCGAGCGTCGTCTCCATAGGATCGAGAGCATGACAGCCACCGCACTCCCCGTCGGTGGGAAGCTCAGGTTCGCAGCGGGTGCCGCCAACGCTATGCGCAGTTCGACGTGGATGGTCGTTGGCGGCACCAACGGACGTGACGTCTACGTCGGGATGCGTTCGCAACTACACGAGACGAAGATTTCGCTGCACGCCTCGGGGCAGTGGCGGCTGGCCATGACCAACGACTTCGTCCAGACCAGCACCCCCGTCTGGGACCAGAAGGACTCGGACCTGCGAAGCGCCGACGAAGACCCGCGTGTTGTCACCCGCCTTCCGGTTCCGCCCGAGAAGGATGGATGGCAGCACGCGCTCGACATCGTAATCACCGAGCCTGGGCTGCAGGCCCCGTTCCGCGAGAAACCGGTGAAGGGATCCTCGGTGAGCTGGTGGCCCGCGCCGAAAGGGGAGTTCATCCGTACTTTTGGAGTCTTCATCAGCAACGCCGGGGCCCAAGAGCGCGAGACGACCTTCACCGACCCGGTAGTCGGTGTGATCGAGATGCCCTCTCGGTCCTATGCGGTTGTCGTCACTAAGGTCTTTCATCATCCCGAGCTTGTCGAACTCGTGCGTCAAACTCGAACCGACTTCGAGAACGCAGGATTTCGTCAGGACGACGACCTCAGTCCGTTTCTGCTGCGACTCAATCGCCGGAATAACAACCCGACGACCATCTTTGACCTGGGCTTAGATCCGACCGCTTCGGCAGAGGAGTCGGGTGCGGCCGACCGATCAGACGGTCCGGGCGCGGGGCCTCGATATGACGAAAGCCCCGCCGGATCGGCAGGGCTTGGGTCATAGTTCAGGTGCAAGCACAGCTTAACATAGGCGATGGAAGAGTTTGAAGAGTTTCCGCGTCAGCGATGCATCCGCGCGATCATCAGTGCCCCGAGCGCTGCGGGTATAAGGACGAGGAACGGAGACGTGTGCTCGACGATCGCACTAACCGTGAGAAGCATGATCGAAACCACGCAGAGGAACAGGACTGCTAAGCGCCTGTAATCAGGCCCCTGCCTCGCGTTCCGCCGACGCTGGCTCTTCGTCGAGGGCGGCTTCGAGTGCATCGTCGAATGAGTCACCATCGGTGTCACCTCGCCTCGTACGTCTAACTTCGATCACGGCCCATTCGGTACGAACGTTCTTCCCGGGCTCCTTGATGGTGGTCTCTTTCACCTTGAGCCAGAAGATGTCGTTCTTGTGAATCGCGTCCCCGCGGTCGAGACCGCGGAGGAACTGTACATCCTCGATGGTAGCCGTGCGGGTCCCCTCTCGGGTGGTCTTGACCCTCCACTTAGCCGAGTTGTCGAAGTCGATGGTCGCGAGGATGGCCTCAGTCTCGAATATGCGCTCGTTTTCGTACGTCTCCTCGTGCACCTGGATAGCGGTCAGGTAGTCCGTGCGGATCGCCACCGCGTCCGCCGGGGTGCTCAGAATCTCGTCGGTAGTTGCGCCCAAAGAGGCATCCCGCACCTCCAGCTTGTCCGCATCCGTGTTGAGCGGCGTCATGATCTTGCTCAGGGCCCTGCGAGTCGGACGTTTCATCTCCTGCAGCTTGTCCCACGTCTCACGACGCACTTGGGTCGCCGAGTTGTCGGGCCACTTGACCTTGACATCGCCGTTCTCGAGGTAGTCGAAATCAACGGGCTGCTGCCCTCTTAGACTCCGGATTCCTGCGCCAATTGCATCAGCAACAGACTTACCCGCCGCGGTCCCGACTGCGCCGCTAGCAGCCACCAGCCCCGCCGCCGCGATGGGATTTTCCTGTAGCCAGACGATGGCCTCGAGGATGAACGACCCCTCCTTCGGTGCCCGGATTCGGATCCGCGGTGCAGCACCGTCCCCGAACTCACCCGACTTGGAGAGTTCGCGCGTGAATTCAACGAGTCCCTCAAGCACTTCGGCCAGGTCAGCGGCGCTGATGTCGCGGACGTTGTCGCCGTCATCTGCGAATCGAAGCTGGACGACCCCGTCTTCGATCTCGTCTCGATCCCGCGTGATGGCTACCAATTTTTACTCCCTCGAAGTGACAATCTCCCATCAAGGTAGTGGATACCAGCCTTTGGCCGGGTACCCCGGATGCTCACCCTTAGCGCCAGAGGGTGACGGTCCGCTGATCTTCCGCTTCCTCTTTCGTCGTGACTTCGAAGGGGTCACCCGTCGCGATCGCACTTGCATCCTCGCTCAGAGGACGCCCCGCGAGGGGGTCTAGCTCGAGAGTTTCCACACGCACCTCATACTTCGGTTCCGCCAAGATGTTTGAGATCCCGCCGCTACCCATACCGCCAGAGACCCTGACCTTCCGGGTACGGAAGGTCCGGGCAAGCGAGAGCTTGTCTGCCACCTCCACGACACGCAGAACTGCTTTGATCCTCTTCAAACCCCCGAGGTCTTCACCCGTCTCCGGGTCCGCAACCGACGTCGTCTCGGGATCGATCACGATAACGAAGTCTCCTGCCGCGATACCGTGAGTTTTGCCCCGATTCAGGATCACCTCCCTGTCGCTGACCAGCTTCGCAACCTGTCCAACGATTGGTCCATCACTCATGGTTTTCCTCCTGTGCGGCGAGTTCGGCCAGAATTTCGCTGCCTCGCACCTTTGATTTCTTGAAAGCTTCCACGGCGCCCGGAGCAACTTCATCCCAGTCGGCCATCGTGCTCATGAAATGTCGCTTTGCGCGTTCGAGGTCAGTAGTCATGTTCGCGAGACCAACGTTCAGCCTGATGTCGTGTTCCGCGCTAGTGGAAAGCTGGCCCGCGATGGTCTGGACGTCGCCGACTAGCTCGATTCCGGTCGAAACGTTTTGAAGCGACTGCCGAGCACGTGATTGATGGTCCTCCGGCTTCGGGCTCGGCTGTAACAAGAGTCCCACTGCTACACCTGCCAGCCCCACGCATCCAAGCAAGAACCTCCCCTCGCCTGTCGCCGAGTCGGCGTTGGTGTAAGCGATTAAGGAGAGCACGACGAGCGCCACTGCGATCCAGAACCTGACCCCGAAGTACAGCCGGGAGTGACGAAAATCGACATACGGCACTCCACGCGACTGCTTCGCGTTTGTCGAGGTCATGACGCGAGTGTGCCACGGAGAATGAAGTCTCGCCAATCTAATAGCTCTCCATCTCCCCCGGCTGAGCCTTCCGTGGTCGCCCAATCCGTCGACGCATCCGCTTCTCAGCGGCAAGCACTTCGTCGCGCAAGTATCGCCCATGGCGCGCCTTGAGCTCGTCGGCTTCGACCCAGTTGCGGATTGTGCGCTCGGTACGTCCTGCTGCGTCTGCCGCCTCGGAGAGCGTGAGCCAGAGCTTCATGCCGCCTGTCCTCTCTTGCGTGCTGCCACGGCGAGCACGTCGTCTGTGCGGTATCGGCCGAGGTGCGGCTCAATGTCTCCGGCCTTCACCCAGCCGCGCACGGTGCCCGGTTCGCGGTGCACGAGGCGAGCGGCGTCCACGAGGGTGAGGAGGGTTGGGTCGTGCGGGAGTATCTCTGGAGATGAGGGCTCAGCGAAGACCGACGCCCAGAGGCCGCCGTCGTCGTTCGCGTTCGCTCCCCACTCGCACTCCGGAGTCGTGCAGCGGTAGCGGGAGGGACGGCCGCTACGCCCCGGCTGCACCCGCACGGCCATCAGATCGCACGCCGGGCACGCGGCCTGCGCCCACCGGGGCGCGTCTTCGAGCGGCCAGCGCACGGCGGCATCCGCGACGGTCCACACGTCCGGGGCATCCTTGTGCACGACCATCACGCCCTCACAGAGCGAGTAGACCTGATGCGAGTCGTTCGCCAGGCTGTCGAGGTCCTCGAGGATCACGTCGACGGCGAGCTGCACCACGTCATGCGCGGCATCCGCCGTCGCACCGGCTGGGAGACCAGCACCGGGCCGGTCCTCCCCCGCGACGTGATTCGCCCACATGTTCAGTGTCGTAGTGATGTCGTTCGACGCGTCGATCAGGTCTGCGGCGACGGGCGCCGGGATCTCGATCGACGACGACTGCACACGGATTCGATCGAACGCCGCAGCCTTCGTCGGGTCTGCGATCGAGCGAAGGTGACCGACGATATCCGCGGCATCCTCGAGGTGTCGGCGCAGACGCCGGTAGCAGCGCTCACAGATCAGTACCCCGTCGCGAGCGTCGACCTGCGCGCACCCAGGGCACGGGTTGTCCCCCTTGTAGTCATCGCCGTTGCGGTCGCAGATCGCGAAGTGCTCGCCATGCCGGAGGCACCCACGGATGCAGTAGCGGTCAGACATGCTCCACCTCCACTCGATCGGTGCAGACGCAGTCGACCTCCTCATCCGGGTCACGGGACACGATGATCGACAGCTTCCCGTGGCACCACTTGCATGCGTCGTGGCCCTCAGAACGGTTCATGATGCTGTCCTCCTCCGTGCCGCGAGCATGGATTCACGGCGGATCTTGTATGCGGTCTCCCGCGGGGTCTCATCGGCCTCGGCCATGAGGCGGAATCTGAACTGCTGGTCCTTCGTGAACCTCGTGACGGTCATTTCGACGAAGTCAGCGAGGGCATCAGAATGGATCACCGCCCCACTCCTCTCCGGTGTCCTGCGTTTGCTCGTACTCGGTCATCTGCTCGCCGTAGCGGGCCTCCTGGACCCAGCGATCGTGCCTGCGGCGCGCGGTACCGCAGGGACCGCAGTCCTTGAACCTGCCGAAGGGGTGATCGGGGCATCCGATGGGCGGAGCATCCAGCAACAGCGGTCTCCGAGGCGGCTGAGGCTTGCTCTCGTGCTCGTCCGCCCAGCGTGCCCACTCCGACATCCGCTCGGCCTGCTCGGCACGCACCCGCTCCCCCGCTCTCGCCCGCGCTCCCCCCACAGCCGCGAACGTTCGCGAAGTTTCGCGAACGGGCGGATCGGGGCAGTTCGACCACGCGAGCCGGGCGTCCAACTTCAGCGGCCGCCGTAGGGCTAGATACTCGGTCCCGTCCTCCATGTAGAAGTCGAGGAACCCGGACTCGTCGAGCATCAGCAGGTGGTTGATGATGAGTTCCGTCGCCGCCTCGCCGGGATAGATCGCCGCCGCCAGCAGCTCCGGCACCACCTCGCGACGGCCGAGCCCGTCCGTGTGCAGCCACAGACCGATCGCTGTCGGCTTCGCGGCCATCGGTGCTCGCAGGTATCCCGTGAACTGCAGATCCTCCGCGCTGATCTTCCGTTGCACGTTCTTCGTTGACACCTTGATCGTTCCCTCTCGCGAATCCCTCGAAACACAGGTCGACGGCGAGCTGCAGGTGGTGCTCGTCGACTTCGAAGCACTCGGTCCACCCGCGGCCCATGAACAGCAGCTCCCGCGCCTCGTTCTCGTTGCGGAACGCCTTCGGGAACCATCGGCGCAGAGTGCGCAGCGCCTCGGCCTCCCAGGTGGCATCCGTTCCGCGTGCGAGGACGATGATGTGCCCGCCCGAGCGGGTCATCATCTGCACTCGGTGGAAGCGCCACGCGCGGCCCACCTTCAGCACCCCCGCTTCGGGCCAGTACACGACGTACGTCATCGCGAATTTCGGCATGGCACTCATCGCGGTGCCTCGTCGAGCGCGTCGGCGATGGCAGTGGCGAACGCGATCGACCAATCGACCAGCACGGCGACGGCGGACCCAAGCGCCGTGCCGAGCGCCGCGAAGGCCTCGCGTGACTCGCGCGCTTCCCTCTCGCGCTCGGCAAGCTCCATCGCATCGACGTCGACGCCGATGCGGACCAACGCGGCGCGTGCACTCACATCGATCTGCTTCTGAATACGTCGGTCCGCATCACGGATCTCACGCGCGACATTCATCGGACACCTGCCTTCTTCTTGCGGGGCACGGGGTCGCCGCGCCATTCCCTGTGCGCGTCGGAGACCTTCGAGCACAGGCCTAATTTGTCGAGGCGGTAGACCGTCTGACCGCAGAGGCGGCACTGCGGCCAGCCCTCGTGCATCATCGCGACGATGCGGAGACGGTCGAGCGTGACCTCACGGTTCGACGTCCACTGCTTCTCCTCTGCTTCCGCCGGCGCGACGGCGAGCACGGGGGTCATGCTGCGTCCTCGATGAGCTCGGCCTCGCGCTGCCTCTGCCATGCCCGCTCGAACTTCGCGAACGTGATCCGCGGGTGCTTCTCCCAGTGCTCGATGAGCTCCTCGGAGGCATACGCGCGGGCACGCACCTCCGTCCCCATGAACAGGGTGAACGGGTTGATCTTCTTCTCCCGCCCGCGAGCGTTCAGCATCGCGCCGTTCGTCGCCGCCTCGGCCGCCTCATACTGCGCATAGAGGGTGTCGTCATACTCGGCGCGGCACTCACGCCACGCGGAGAAGGCCTCGCTGATGATGCTCACCGCTTCACCTCCGGTCGCACGCTTCGGATCTTCTCGAAGGGAACGCGGTCGACCCAGGAGTAGCCGGTCTCAACGGACACGGTCTTCGCGTTGATCTTGCGCACCTGGCGCCACGAGATCCCGTCGTGGATGAACTCGGCTCCGGTCAGGTCGTCGCGCGTGAAGTGCACTCGCTCCGCTTCAGCGATCCGCCGCTCGAGCGACCGGACTCGGTGCGACCACTTCTGGATGCGTTCGTCGGCCTCCTGATGTGCACGGTAAGCACGATCATGGGCACCGCGAACCTGACCTGCGGCCCTCTGATTGCCGGATCCGCCGAAGCCCGGGATGCCGCCGCCCATCTCGTGTGCGGAGGCCGATAGGCGCTCGGCCTGCTCTTTGGCGTGCTGTGCCGCCTTGAGTCGATCCCGCGAGTACGCGAGCTTTGCCCGCATCTCGTCCGTCGTCGTCATGTTCATGCGATCGCCTCCCGTTCTGCGGCCCAAGCGTTAGCGCGCTTCACCCGCTCGGTGAACGCCGGGTTCGGCTCGTAGCCGAGGAGCGTCCTCACCCATCGAGTGGGGCGACCCTCGACGACCGCGTTGTACTCGTCACGCAGCGCACCGACCTTTGTCATTCCTCTGCGCTTGTCGGCGGGCCGCGGTGGCAGCACAGTGCGGCGGCTCATGCGATCGCCTCATGCCAGGCCAGCCACTCAGCGCCGTAGACGCTGCAGCCCATCTCCATCGCGACAGCGCGAGAGATCCGAATGCGGACCACGCCCTCGAAGCGGTACCAGGACATCTCGATCGGGTAGAACACCGGCACACGCTCGGGGTGAGTCACCCAGCGGCGGACCTTCCACCCGAAGCGGAGCGCCTGCGCCTGCAGTGCGCCCTCGCAGGCCGCGTTGCAGAACGCGCAGAGCGACAGGCCATCGACGGGCGACGGGACGTTCTTCGACCCGCCCATGCCGACCGCGCGGCGGTGCTGGAACGTGAGCACCAGCACACCGCACGCTGCGCAGCGACGCTCGTCACGCTGGTAGACGGCGTTGCGCGTCTCCGTGGTCGGCGCGCTCATCGGGTCGCCCCCGATAGAGTGCCGAGCGTGACTCCAGAGCAATGGACCGACTTCATCGCAGCAACAGCGCCACCGTTGACCGCCGCGCTGATCGCGTTGGCAACGGCGATCATTGCCTTCTGGTTGAACGATCGAGCTGCGCGAAAACGGCAACTCCGCGAGCGCCAGGATGCGGCGATGGAGCACGTCATGGATGCCTTCGGCATTGTGCAGCGCGCACCCGACCTGACGCCGCAGGTCATCGACGCTTTCATCGACTCGCTGATGCGATTCACATGGCTGCTCGACGCCCGCGACGAGGTGGTTACGAACTGGGTAAACGCCATGGGCAACCAGACCGTCAAGGAGTATCGCGAATCGGGCGGACGCTGGGAATCCGTTGGAAGGCTGAAGGGCCGCGTCGTTTTGGGGCTGCGCGATTGGCGTCTCCGCCCGGCACGCACGCGGCGACGGATGATCCTCGAGCTGAGAGATCTCGACTTGCTCCCTAAATACCCCGGCTGACCCGTCGAGGTCTCCCCCGGTAGAGTGCGGGCATGACTCAGATCATTCGCCCCGACGTGCTCACCGGCTCCCCCAGCTACGAGAGCGAGCCGCTCCCGATCGCTCAGTCGTTCATCGACAAGGTGAACGAAGTGGGATCCACGGAAACCGACGATGTCCTTCTTCAGACCCTCGAAGCCAGCATCTTGGCGATCGCAAGCCTCGAGCTTCGGCTTACCTCTCTGGTCAATGCCATCGGAGCCGTCGAGCTGCAGAAGCCGAATCTCTTCCTTGGCACCGTTCGCGGAGACGACGCTCCTCAATAGACGCTCTCGGCTGCCCATCATCGGTGTTCTCCTCGGAAATTGGCGTTCAGGGAGCGAAGGATCTCGATGTCCTCGCTGAGGGTCTTGCGCATCTCGCGGGCGTACTCGAGGGCGAGCTCGGCGACATCGATCGCTTCCCATGCCTTGAGTACGTCGGCGTCGCTCTCGGCGACGAGGCGGCGGGTCTCGGCGTCGCGGCCGATCGCGGCCTGGCGGGCGTAGCCGCGTGCAACGATCAGGTTCCGCTTCGCGTCCTTCACGGCCTTCGAGCGGGCGGCGAGCACGGCCGGCGCGTGAGCGATCATGGCCCGCGCCTTCAGGAGCGCGCCCGCGCACTGCACCGGAGTCGGGAACAGCTGGATCAGCTCGTCCTCGTTCAGCGCGGCGAGATCCAGCGGCACGAGTTCGACACCGCCCTCTGCGACGGTGCCCGTGGCGTCGTCGACGATCATCGCTTCCCACCCTTCTTGCGGGCGGCCTTGCGACGCTCCGCACGGTTCGCCGGCGGCAGGTAGTCGCGCGGTGCGGGACGCTGCGACGCGACATGCTCGGCAGGCGTCCATGCGTCTTCCGGTTCGGTCGCGGTGAGCGCACGGCGGCGCGTGGTAAGCGCGAGATGCAGCGCCGTTCCTGCCGCGTTCGGCTTGAGGACCTTCGCGGCGCGCGCCTCGCTGTCGAGCTCGTCGAGCTGCTCACGGGTCTCGGCGGCGGCGAACTCCGCCGCCCAGTCGCGATCCCCTGTCGGAGCCTTGGCTTCCGTCGCGACGAGCCCGGTGACCCGCTCGTCGGCTTCATCCTCGATGCGCACGTTGCCGAGCAGCTCACGGAATGTCTGGCGGTAGGCGACCATGCGCACGGTGCGGCCGAAGTGACGCATCGGCGAACGAAGCCACTTCCCCGCCCACTCCTCGGACGCCTCCGGGAACTGCTCATCCCAGCGGATGATCGCTGTCGTGGGGATGCGCACGTCCTTGCGGTGCACCGCGACTCGAGCGAACTGCGGATGCGCGATGTCGTCGGTCGGCGACCATGCCGGGGTCCAGGTGACCCCGTCGTCGGAGAACTCGATCACTCCGGTGCCGTCCCAGAGTCCGGAGCCGTTGACGATGCGCTCGACCTCGGCGATCGTCTTGACCTCGGGGATCGTGTTGGGGTCAGACATTCTCGGCCTCCTGGAAGCGCAGCGACGTGCGGCGTGCGGTCTTCGGGTAGTACTGCTTCGCTGACGCCTCGAGTAGTGCGAGTTCGACGCGCAGCATCTCCGCGTATCCGTGCACTTCGGGAGACGCGGCCTTCCATGCGGCCTCGTCGATCGACGTGGACTCGGTGACGATGCTCTGGAAGCCGCCGTCTTCGGTCATGCCGACCGCGCCAAATCGATCGGCGTGCGGGAGCTTCGCGATCGCCTTCTTCACGGCATCGTTCGCTTCCTTCTCGGCAGCGGCCGCGGCGTCGAGCTGGCGCTTCAGCGGTGCCCACTTCGCCTGCGCGGCGGCGACGTCCTCGGGCAGGTCGTCGAAGTCGGGGCATCCGGCGTCGCGCCACGCGAGGAACTTGTCGGCCCGGTAGATGAGAAAGGCGAGGAGCTCGTCGTCGGGGTCATCGACGAACTGCCAGTCAGCGCCGTCGACCGGCGGCATGTCGTCCTCGTCGCGGACCTCAGACCCGTAGAGGCCGAACTCTGCGCCGAGTACGTAGCGCTGCCAGACGGCCTGCGCTTTGTGGTCCTTCGGGAACGCGTCGCCCTTGTATCCGTGCTCGTGCGACTTCACCTCGACGGTGCAGAGTCCGCCGGCGAGGAGGCCGATGCCGTCGGGGGTCGCGCGGTGGCGGTCGTTCTCTGCGGCCGCCCAGAGCCCCCCGTTCGCGGTGACCCAGTCGAGCTCGTCGATCGCCTCCGCGATAAGCGCCGCTTCACGGGCGGACCCGGCGCGGGTCAACTTCGTGCCGACGAAGGTCGACCCGTTCATCTTCTGCTCGAGGATGCGACGCCAGGTCTTGATGCCGCCGGTCGCGATCGCCCACGCCTCGGAGGCCGTGACGCCCTCTCCGCGCTCGAGCATCCACACCGTGCGAGGAGCGTTTTCAGGAACGATCAGCCGCGCAGTCGTCTTCGTGTCCAGGCTCGGCATCGTCGTGGTCATGGCTGGTCCTTCTTCGGGATGCGGATGAGGAATGCGGCGGCGAACGTCGCGAGGCTGATGAGGACGCCGAGATCGGCGCCGTTAAATCCGGTTGTCGGATCGGCTGCGGGCGGGCCGCATACCGCGGCGCCGAGGAGGGCGATGACCAAGAGGGCCATGCGCCACGGCGCGAGGGGCCAGAAGCGGCGGGGGTCGGTGGCGATCGGGCCCACGATGGCGGGCTCGGTGCGCTCGATGACGCTGAGGTGCATGTCAGCGGTCAGCGGAGCGAAGTCGTCCACCGGTTCGACGTTCTCGTCGGTATCCTGCGGCTGAGGCATGTGCTTGCCTTTCGTTTTCGGTGGGGCGTCCGGTGCAACGGGCGCCCCGCTTTCGTGTGTGTGGGTCAGGGAGTAAGTGCGCCCGCGCCGAGGCGGACGCGGAGGCGTTCGACGCCCTTCGCGGTTACGCGCACCTGCGGGGCTGCAGGCACGAGGTCTCCTGTGTCACGGTCCCGATAGGGAGCCATCGCGCGCACCTTGAGGAATCCGGCGTCGACTGCGCGTGCGTACGGCGCCCAGCGACGCTTCTCGCCGCGGTAGATCCAGCCGAGCTCGTGGAGCGTTTCGAACAGTCGCTGCGGGCCGGTCTCGATGCCTGCGCGGCTCAGCATCGGGGCGACGTCGCGCACGGCGTAGTCCGTGCCGGCGCCGGCGATCTCGTCCCATGCCTCAGCACGAGGCGCGAGCTTCGCAGCAGCGGAGCGCGCGTCGCGCTGAGCGAGGTTCTCAAGGATGCGAGCTGCGATGTCGCCGGATCGCCGCCAGGCAGCATCCGACGGCTCGTTGCGGGCCTTGACGATGACGGCGCTCACGATGCCGCCGCCAGGACTGGCTGCAGCTGGCGCGCCGCAGTAAGCAGCGAGACGAGGTCGCTCCCCAGGGCCGTTGCGATGACCTCAACCTCATCGAGAGGGAAGCTCGACGGGTTGACCTTGTGCAGTCGGCGAGCGAGTGTCCGCATCGGGATGCCGGTCTCTTCGGAGAGCCACTCATGGGTGAGTCCCCGCTCGTCGAGCGCCATACGAACGACTGCGGTCACCTTCGCGCTGATCGGTTGCGTTGCCATATGGCAATGATGCGATGAACGTTGCCAAATGGCAAGTCACCTGCCACAATTGGCAGGTGCCCACCGGAACTCAACCGCTGCCCAGCCCCCTGAGCCAGCACGTCGGCCTGCTGCTCAGCGAGGCCATCTCCGACCGCGGCCTCGCGCAGGCCCGCGTCGCGGACGAGGCCGGGATCTCCCCGTCTCAGCTGTCCAGAGCCCTGACCGGCAAGAAGGTCTTCACGCTCGACCAGCTTGACGCCGTGTGCGATGTCATCGGCGTAGACCTGATCGAGGTCATCGCCGCAGCGGACGCCGCTACGAAGGCGCGACCACGGCGGAAGTCCGGCGAACTCATCCACGGCCAGTTCGGTGTCAGTGGATCACCAGAGGATATGCGAGCGGTCGCGAAGAAGAAGTCGCGCGACCCCGGAGGGGACGAGGGGGAGTTCTGAGTGGACTCGAAGATTCTTGAGTTGTACGAAATGCTCGACGCGCTCGGCGTGCGGGTCGAGTTCTGCGACCTGCCCGGCGATCGCGACGGCGAGTACCTGCACACCGAGCGCCTGATCCGCATCCAGCATGATCTGCTGCTGCGGCGTTACGCCAGCACGCTCGCGCATGAAACCTGTCACGCTGTCTACTGCGATATTCCGACACGCTTCGGCCCTGTGAATGCAAAGCGTGAGCGGCGCGCCGATGAGTGGGCGGCGCTTCGCCTGATCGACCCCGACGACTACCGCCGCGAGGAAGCCCGTCACGACGGCCACCTCGAGGCGATGGCGATCGCTCTGCACGTCACTACTGATCTCGTCGAGGCCTTCCGCCGCGTCCTGCTCCGCGTCGATCAAGACGTCTACATCGCGCCGAAGATGGGCGCCGGGCAGTGGGCTCACCGCATCGAGGTCAGCTGATGGCCAACCCGCGGCGGCACGTCGCCGCCACTCCCGCGCACAGACGTGGACTCGGGATGATCCGCGTCTCGCGCGAGCGTGACGGCATGACCTCGCCTGACGTCCAGCGCCATGCGATCGAGAGCTACGCAGCTGCGAACGGAATCGACATCGTCGACTGGGTCGAGGGCATCGACGAAACCGGCTCCCGCGCGCGCTCAGCCTGGTGGCCGAGACTTGACCAGTCAATCGAGCGTCTCGAAGCTGGCGAGTTCGAGGTGATCGTTGTCTGGAAGTTCTCTCGAACCGCCCGCCACCGTCTTACGTGGGCGGTCGCTCTCGATCGCGTGGATGCTCTCGGCGGCGGGCTACTCTCGGCGACCGAACCGATCGATGACCGCACCTCACATGGAAGGCTCGCCCGAGGCATGGTTGGAGAGTTCAACGCGTACCAAGCCGACCTGATCGGTGACACCTGGCGAGAGGCACATGCTCGCCGCTTCCGCGAGGGGAAGCCGATCAACGGTAAGCCCCGCTTCGGATACGCCTATTCCCCCGCCGATGGTTTCACTCCCGACCCGATCACGGGCCCGGTGCTCGCTGACGCCTACCGACGGTACATCGCCGGCGAGAGCGTCTACGCCCTCGTGCGGTGGCTCAACGACGGTCCCACTCGTCCTGTCGGCGGCTACGGGGGTACCGGCGACGGTCTCTGGTCCGAACGGACGCTTCGACGAGTGCTGGACTCTGGCTTCGCCGCGGGACTCATCACCTATCAGGGCGAGCAGAAGCAAGGGATCCACGCCCCGATACTCACGGCCGCCGAGTGGGATGCCTACTGCGAGGCCCGTGGACGTCGGCGGGTGTACAGGCGATCCGAGCGGTCGACCTACGCGTACTCCGGCATGGTCTGGTGCGCATGCGGCTCGAAGATGCACGGCGGCGCCCGCGGCCACGACCGAGCGAACTCGTACCGATGCAAGGACGGCAAGGAAAAGGGCACCCACGACGGCGGCTACGTCGCAGAAGGACTCATCCACCAAGCGGTCAGGGCTTGGCTGAACGAACGTGAGAGCCGGGTTCGAGCCGAAGCCGAGGCGGGCATACAACGCCGACCACGGCGACTTACCGTCGACCCGACAGCCGATCTCAAGCGGCGCCTCGCCGACCTCGCCAACCGCCAGGTGGTGCTCGCAGAGCAGCGCCTCACGATGGGGATGCCCCAGGCGGCGTATGAAACGCTGCGCGACCGATACGCGAGCGAGGCCGCTGCGCTCGAGCAAGAGCTTCGGACAACAGAGGTGCAGCAGGCCGCGCCGATTCGTGTCCTTCCTGTGCTGCTCGACCGGTGGGACGACCTCGAGGTGTCGGAGCGACGCGAGTATCTGCGGGCGCTGGTCGCTCGTATCGTCGTGACCCCGGGGCGCCCCCGCGCCCAGATCGAGATCGTCGCGCACAGCTCCTAGGACCATTACGGGATCAGGACACAGTCACGAGTGTGATTGGTGCTCGATCCCGCCGCGGGATCAGGGCATAGTCACGAACGTGACGAGCACCCAGCCCGGCACGTCGCCCGCTTCGTCGTCAGCGAACGCACGGAATCGGGTCGCAGTGCCGCTCCACGGGAGTAGCCGGCGGGCACGGGTTCGTGCAGTCATGGTGGTCCTTTCGTTGGTGGTCAGCCGATACCGAGTCGGAGGATGAAGAGTCCCGGGTAGACGGCGAACAACACCGACAACGGGAGGATGAGGAAGACGAGCGGCGCAAGTATGGCGCTAAGGTACCTTCATGGATTGCGTTATCTACACCCGCATCAGCCTTGACCGCACGGGTGAGGGGCTCGGGGTGGCCCGCCAGGAGCAGGAGTGCCGCGCCCTGGCTGAGCGGCTGGGTATGACAGTCGCCCAGGTGTTCAGCGACAACGACATCAGCGCCACCAGCGGAAAGGTACGCCCCGGCTTCGAGGCCATGCTGGACGCGCAGCCCCCGGCCATCATCGCCTGGCATCAGGACCGGCTGCTGCGCCTGACCCGTGACCTGGAGCGGGTGATCGCGCTGAACGTGCCCGTCTATACCGTCACCGCAGGCACGCTGGACCTGACCACGCCCGCAGGCCGTGCCGTGGCGCGCACCGTGGCCGCGTGGAGCCAGTACGAGGGCGAGCAGAAGGCCACACGTCAGGTAGCCGCCAACGTGCAGCGCGCAGCCAACGGCGTGCATCAGGGACGCGTGGGTTACGGCTACCGGCGCGAGGGGGCCGCTGTGATGCTGCATGACGCTGAGGCCGCTACTATCCGCGCAGCCGTAAGGCGCGTGCTCGATGGGGAGTCGCTGCGGGCTATCTGCAAGGGGTTGGACGCGCAGCAGGTGCCGACGCCAGGCCGGGGCGCAGGCTGGAACACCACGACTCTGAAGCAGTTATTGCTCAGGCCCAGTCTGGCCGGGTTGACTGTCCACAGAGGGCAGGTCGTAGGCCGCTCCCCTGCCATCGCCCCGCGCGTCATCGACGAGGACACTCATGAGCGCCTGAAGGCCGTGCTGACTGACCCGCTGCGCCGCACCAGCCCCGCAGGCCGTGCGCCAAAGTACCTGCTGGGTGGCATCGCCCGCTGCGGTCGCCTTACAGGTGCGCTGGATGAGGCCGGCGAGCCAGTGGAGTGCGGTGGCGTGATGGTGCGCGCAGTGGGCCGCAAGACACCGCAGCCCAACGGCACGAAGCGTCAGCCCCCGAGCTACGTGTGCAGCGAGTGTTACCGGGTGCGGCGCAAGCAAGACCTCGTAGACGCTCTGGTAGAGGGAATCGTGGTGGGCCGCTTGCAGATGCCTGATGCTGCCCTGCTGTTCATCCAGGGCGACCCCGCTGCGCTGCAAGAGGCGCGTGACACCATCGAGGCGCTGGACGCCCGCCTGGCCAATGCTGCCGACATGTTCGCCGCGGGTGACATTGACGCGGCGCAGCTCACGCGCATTACCGAGCGGCTGCGGGCTGACCGTGTGCAGGCTGCGGCTGCCCTGGATGCTGCGCTGCCCCCTGCCGTACCCGCCGACCTGATCGGCCCCAACGCGCGCCAGGTGTGGGACGGGCTCAGCATGGACGTCAAGCGCGCAGTGCTCGATACCCTCGTGACGGTGACCATCCTGCCCAGCGGCAGCGGCAAGGCTTTCGACCCGGACACCGTGCGTGTCACGTGGAAGAGCTAAACCGCGAGCGCGGTGCGATCAGAGTTTCTCCCGCAGCCAGTCGGGCATGTTCGGGCTGTCTAGAGTCCAGGACTCCTGCACCGTCTCGCCGTGTTCCCAGTTACTCTCATCCCCATCGAAGAACTTGAAGCGGTTGCACTTGTACTTGACTACTGTGTCGCCTTCGAGGCGGTACTCGTTCCAGTAGTAGTTCTGCTTGCCGTGGCCCTTCCACTCCTGGGTGGTGTAGATCGTCGTCATGACGCCTGAGTGTAGCGGCGAGGCGAGCGGCGATGGGCGTCTGTCCCTGGCCCGAACGGCCCCCTTCAGGCACCTAGCTGTCCGCCTCCACGAGCGCCTATGCCGCAGCGAGGCCGCAATCCGAACTACTTCGGCGGCACGTGAACAGATTCGCGGTTCTGATCGCCTGCTTAGAAGTAGAGGTACACGCTGGATCGATGTCGGACCCCGCGTGTAGACTCTGACTACTAACTCAAGAACACGGGAGCTCCGGACCTGGTGTGGCCAAACGTGCCTCGCCAAATACCCTCCGTACTTACAGCCTCAGTTCGCATGACCTCACGGTCGTGGGGAGCTCTCCTTTTATCCAGGATGGAGCATGACCATGATCGAGCCCTTTACCAAGCGCGAACTTCGAATCGTCCACGCCACCGTGCGGCGTAACGCGACTTCGCCCTTCCTCACACGCGACGACGCCGACGAGATCACCGGCGACGTGCTGCTGGCTGCCTCGCGCACCGCGCCCCGCGACGGCATTTCCGTCTTCGCCGCCGCGATCGCCAACACCCATCGGCCTCGCTACATCGCGGACAAGGTCAAGGGCGCCGAGCCCTTCGCGACAAGCTTCCGCTTCGGCGTACAGTCGCGCGCCGAGGGCATGACAGTAGAAGACTCGGACAACTACACGCTGTACCGGTCCGACGTCTACCAGCGCCCGTCCATCGGCGAACTGGAGATCCGCGACCTCATCCGTCGCCTCCCCCTCGCCCAGGCGCGGGCGTTCACCCTGTGCGGCGAATACGGCTACAGCTACCCCGACGCGGCATCGATCCTCGGCGTATCCGAGTCGACAGTTCGCCGGAACCTCGCTCTCGCACGCGCTTCACTGCAGGAGTCCCTGCGCAACCCCTAAGACTTGGTTCGCCTAGCGCGGATCAATCGCGGCGCAAACGTCGCCGTGCAAACGAAAAAGTAAGGAGGGCCATCATGGCCGCCATCAAGAACACCGCTCAGGACCACCTCAAGCGCCAGCGCGCCTATGTGAAGGAGCGTCAGCTCGACAGCCAGCGCGAGGCCGCGAAGAATGGCGCGGGCTCTGGACTCGTGGACGAACGCATGCTCGCGCAAACGATGCGTTCTGTTCGCTACGCCGACGAGGCTCACGCTGCAGGCGACATCATCGACAACGCAATCGAGGCGGGTGCGTCTCAGGTGCACATCATCGAGGCGACGGAGGGCAATTCGGTTTCCCAGATCGCGTTCATCGACGACGCGTCCGGCATCGACGAGTCCTTCCTGCCGCACGCAACCAAGTGGGGCGGCTCTTCCAATCAGGGTCAGCGCAACATCTTCGGTCGTTTCGGTTTCGGGCTCCCCAGCGCATCCGTCAACCGCGGCCGCCAGTTCAGCGTCTACTCCCGCACGGAGGACGGCGCCGACTATGCACGAGTCACCGTCGACCTGGACAACCTGCGTTTCGAGGGCAACTCCGCACAACTTCCCGAAGTGGTCCACGAGCCGCTGCCCAAGTGGGTCGCCGACTACATCGCGAAGTCGTTCCGTGGCGGCCCTGAGACTGTTCGCACGGTAGTGGTCTGGTCCAAGCTTGACCGCCTGACCTGGCCAAACAAGCAGCAGTCCACGAACAGCATTCGGCAGCACCTCGGCATCACCTACGCGGGATGGCTTGATGTCTGCAAGCTTTACGTCAACGGCGAGGAAGTCGAGCCGGTGGATGTGCTTTTCACCACTCCTGGGCACCGCTACTACGACATCGAGGGCTACCCGAAGGCCGAGGCCCAGAGCCCCATCGAGTTCGAGGTGGCAGACGAGAACGGCAACCGTCACACAGTGACGGTGCGTTTCTCAGTACTGGGTGTCGATGCGCACAACGCGGAATGGTCGAGCGGAGGCCGCGGACGTCCGGCCAAGATTCGCCAGAAGATCCGCAAGGAGTACAACGGCTTCTTTGTCACGCGTCATGGCCGCTTCATTGAGTTGGCGCGACCGTCGATCCTGAACTGGAGCGTCTATTCGCGCCAGGTGGGCGTGGCGATCGACTTCCCGCCTGAGCTCGATGACCTGTTCGGCGTGACGCCTGACAAGCAGACCATCATCTTCACCGAACGAACGAATCAGCTGCTCGAACAGCACGGCGTCATCCGAGCGTTCAAGAAGCTCGTCAGCGACGTTCAGGCGGAGCGCAAGCGCCGCGACGTGGAGGACGACGCCAAGGCCGAGGAGAGTGCCGGCGAGCGACCTTCGGAGTCGATCATCGCCAAGACACTGGAACGGGACTACCGGCGCACGCGCAAGGCCAGCAAGGAGACGCAGGAGGAAGCACAGAAGAACTTCAAGAAGCGCGTCGAGGACATCTCGAAGGACACGGGTGTGCCCGAAGAGGATGTTGCCGCCGCGCAGGAGAAGGTCGCCCGCGAGAAGCCCTACAAGGTCGAGTTCGTCGAGCAGACACCGGATGATGCTTTCTACACGCCGACGATGGTTGGAACTCAGGTCATCCTCCGAATCAACACTGGGCATCCCTGGTATCGCGAGGTGTATAGCCGGACAGCCACGGATCAGGCCGACCTGCGCGCAGGACTCGAACTGATGCTCTGGATTCTGGCAACGAGTGAGCTCGACTCCCCCACCGAAACCAAGGGCTTCTACCGGGCAGAGCGCCGGGAGTGGTCTCGTAAGCTCGCAGACGCGTTTGAACTCCACCCGGCGATGTTCAACCGTGGCGGCGCGGACTCGCGCGATGAGTACGACCACGACAGCGGCTACGACGAGTCCGACGAGGGCAACTAACGTGACCATCGACCTGCCGGACGAGAGCACTGACCGTCCGGCGGGTCGTCGGCATGCAGCCCACGACCCGCACTATGTCCGCGAACTCCGCAATCGGGTTCTCGATGAATTGTCCACAGTCCGAGGGCGTGTGGATCTTGCTAACGGCGCGCTCGACCCTGTCGCAGCCAAGGAGCAACTGCGACTTGCCCATAGCGGCCAGCGCATCTCTATGCTGCAAGACAACGCCGCCTGGCTCTGGGATCACGAGGCTGGCTTGCTCCGCCAGTTCGCGGATGGCAAGGACATCAATCCCGCTGCTATCGACCCTGTGCTCGTCCCCGTCCGCACGGAACAGGATGCCAACCTATTCAGGTACGCCGCGTTCACTTGGTCCGTGCCGGTCTCCTCGGGTTACGGACGCCGCTCGCGTTTCCTAGTTCGCGACCGCCAAAACGGCAAGCTCATGGCGATATTCGCGCTTGGCGACCCTGTGATTGCGCAGTCAGCCCGAGACGCGATGATCGGGTGGACTACTGAGCAGCGCAACGAGCGTCTGTATAGCGTTTACGACGCGTTCGTGCTTGGCGCAGTCGAGCCATACCGGCAGTTGATCGCCGGGAAGCTTGTAGCCCTGCTCAGCCTCTCCAATGAGACGCGCGAATTCCTTACGCAGAAGTACCGCGGAAACATCACCGAGATCCGGGGCAAGGTCAAGGACCCAACACCGATGCTCATTACGACCTCATCTGCCCTGGGGCGCTCATCCATCTATAACCGGCTCGTCTACCAGGGGCAGACCATGTTCCGTTCGGTGGGCTTCACTCGCGGCTTCGGGCACTTCCAGTTCTCCAACGCGCTGTTCGCGGAACTCCGGGACTTCGCCCTCGAAGGCTTTGAGGATCAGAACACGAAGGTTATGTCCACCAAGTACGGCAGCGGACCGAACTGGCGGTTCCGCGTGATCCGTACCGCATTGAAGGCTCTACAAATCCCCGAAGAGAGCCTGCAACACAACATTCGTCGTGAGGTGTTCCTCGCACCCACCGCATCACGCTGGGACGAGTACCTCCGGGGTGAGACCGACGACTACGAACCATTCGATCTCCCAGCAGCTGACATCGGTACCTTCTGGCGTGAGCGCTGGGCAGTCGGCAGGGCAGAGCGTCGGCCCGAGTTCGCTGACTGGTCGCACCTCGACAATCGCCTCACGGCCGAGTTGGCCCGGCCTCTTGTCAGCAGTGGCCACACGCTCCCGGCGCGCCACGGGCGCGTATCTATGGGACCGTACTCAATCGCGGTCGGAGTCTCCAAGGAGCGCATCCGCGGGCGGACAGCTAATGGAGTTGCAGACGAGGGTGAAGCGATTTTCCACAAGCTCGAGGGCGACGGCCTAGAGCTCACCTTCGCCGACGTGCGCTGGTCCAACGGTGAGCACGAAATGCGCGGCTGGGACCGGCACAGTTCAGGCGCGGAGTACGAAGCCCTGATCGGACGCCTGCGAATCGGAATCCACCCGGCGGAACGGTATCGGGGCATGTCTGTCGCGGAGATTCGGCTCGTGCGTGTCCCCGAAGCTGACCAAGGGGCACAGGTGTACAAGACGACGAACCTGGAGCTAACGACTGTCTTTGGATTCAGTGTGGCTGGCGCTCTCGACAGCCTCACCGAAGCATTGGTGGGGGCACGTTCCGAACTGCTGCAGGACAGCGGGTCGCGTAAGAATCAGCTGGCGGTCGTGTTCGATAACGCGGACCTTGTGACACCAGCCGTGGTGTGGGCACTCACGCGAGGCATAGCCTTCAAGCTTCAGCACGACACGGGTGCCGCGATGCCGAAGGTACCCACCATCGCGACGCGCGCGCCGAAGTTGGATGAGATTCCCGATGGTCACTACTCGGCGTTCGACGTTTGATTTGCATCTTCGCCTCGCCGTCTTCCGACGTGACGGATACAGGTGTGCTCACTGCGCCCAGGAGTGTGTGGTTTTCGACTTGGAAGTAGACCACATCGTCCCGTTCTCGTGGACGGGCGACGACTCCTTCGTCAACCTGCAAACTCTGTGCCGCCCATGCAATCGCCGCAAGGGCAACAGATATCAGGGCTGACGCGGCTCCCAAAGGATCTTGTCCTCAAGCGGGTGCTGGTCGAGCCGCCGACGGCTAGGGGCGGACCAGGATCGCCCACGGACCACATGCACCTGCTGCCAACCAGCTGCGCGGAGGCTGGTGCCGGGTTCAGACAACAGGGTGTACGTGCCTAGGCGCTCATACCCGAGTGCTTTCGCTGCCCGCCAGGCAGCGCCGTACAGCGCCGAGCACGCGTTGGGGCATCCGTCAGTTGCGACCCGCGTGACTTCGACAGTCGTTCCGTCATCCCGGTGTCGCGCGACCGGCCGCCCAATCGTGGCAACGCCGCGCACGCGGCCCTCGCCATCGATGACGGACAGCGAGAACTTGTGTCCGGTGACCGGCTTGTGATGCCGATGCTCTTGATCGATGAAAGCGTTGGCATCACGCAAGCTGATCGTTCGGATGCGCAGCCGTGATTGGCTCATTATCTGGTCGCCGCCCTAGCTTCGATGCGCTTCTGCGCCTTCGCTACGGCGTTGGCCGACCACGGCGCTCCTAATGCGGTGCAAAGACCCTCGACGTTGAGAGCGTGCGCTGTCCCAGCAATGGTGTGCGTGGCTCGCAGCGTCATCAGACGATCACCCGTGCTCGGCGGCAGCGCGGATACTCGCCCCATATGCCTCCCCTGACGCTTGGCAGCTTGCATGGCGGCGGAAGTGCGCTCCCCGATGACCTCGCGCTCCCACTCGGCAACCGACATCATCACGTTGGCCACGAGCTTGCCGGTGGGAGTGCTGGTGTCCACACCGAGGTCAATGGCTACCACAGCCCACTTGCGCGCGTTGGCGAGTTTGAGGATGCCCGAGAAGTCATGCACACTGCGGCTCAGGCGGTCGAGCTTGGCCACCACGATGCCGTCGACGTCGCGGCGCTTCGGTAGCACGTGAAGACGCGTGAGCGCGGCCTGTAGCTGCGGGCGGGCCAGCGACTTAGCCGACAGACCCTCATCGACGTACCAGACCACGTCCCACCCGTGCGCGTCGGCATAGCGCTCGATGGACTCCCGCTGGGCGTCAAGCCCCAGGCCGCTATTCGCTTGCTCCTCGGTGGACACGCGTAGATAGCCGATCATGGTGGTCATCGCTTGCTTTCCTGCGCCGTCTTGAACTCGTCGTCAACGTGGTCCTTGGGTCTTGGCTCGTTGACCGGCCACTCGTCGCGGGCGAGCTGCTGAATGGCGTCATAGTGACGGCGTTGTGCGGCGTTCATGCGGTTATCCCAATCCTTCGAAGCTTTGTTCGAATGCGTGAACTTTAGCCGCAAGGGGACCCTTCAGCAAACACAATGTTCAGTCATGGCGCTTGACGCTTCACATTCTGCTCACCCGTTCCGCACTGTTGGTCGTGTGGCGTGCCGCGCGCCCGTCCGCGAGCGCTTCTGAGCGGCTGCTCGCCGGCCTGGCGCCCGCGCCCTGGCCCCAGGTACGCAGAGAGGCCCCCCAGCGTGTGCCAGGGAGCCTCTGCGGCTGAGGATGCACCCTCAGCGGGGCGGGGCGAAAGGAGTCAAACAACCCCGCCCAGTCATGACTCAGACGTTGGGGTCCGAGAACGTGATGTTGTTGGCCATGTTGTACGCCGCGCCGCTAGTGTTCGCCTCGACGTACGACAGCGCTGTTGCCGCGTCCGCCGTCTGGGGGTGCGCAGCCTGGTACGCCTCGGCCACGGCCTCCCACACGCTGTTCCGGGCGCGGATGCCGATGGCGTGGGCCATGCTGGCGTCACCGTTGGCGATGGCGTCCTGCAGCACCTCCATCGCTTCGCGGTGGTCGATGATCTTGCGCGCACGGTCGGCCGCGTCGCGGCGCAGCAGCACCGAGTCAGCGTCCGCGGGCTGGTTCCCCCGGAACTCCTTCTCGACCTGAGCGCGCAGGTTCTTGACGAAGGCCTCCTGCTCGGCCTTGATTCCATCGAGCTTGGCCCTGGTCTCGATCTTGAGCATGTCGAGCTTGCCGCGCTTGCCCAGGTCGGACATCATCGGGTCATCCTGGATCGACTGGCGGGAGGCGCGGTGCGCCTCCTTCACCTGCGCGGCCTGCTCCTTAAAGCCATTCAGGGCGGCGGGGAGGGCCGACTCGACGGATGCTGCGGTGGTCTTGCTCATGATGGTTCTTCCTTCTGTGTGATGGGTGCTGGGGAAACCGCCCCAGCGTCGGGGGTTGATGTGTGCGGGCAACCCCTGCCGCGTCCAGCCCGGTCGATGCCAGCCCAGAAGCCGGAGTCAACTCGCGAAGCGACGGCGTAGTGGTTGCACAGGTCAGCGATGGGACAGCGCGCACAGATTGATGCACACCCGGCCCGTTGCTCGTCGGTCCGAGAATCGGCGGTAAACAGGTGCAGGCCGCTGCAAGGTGGCGCGTAGTCCTCCAGAGCGGCGTTGAGGTCACCCCAGGCGTCATCAGCACTCATCGCTGTCCTCCTGTGCAGCTAGTGAAATGTCCACACAGTGCGGTGCCTGTTGGGCCGCGCGCGTGGGGACCCGGCCGACTGCACCAACTGGCCCGACTGCACTGATTACGACTGTTGGGCCAGTCGGGCCAGTTGGTTTAGTTGGGTTAGTTAGGCCAGTCATTAGCTCTCCCCCGGCGTTGGCCCAGCAGCGGCACCCCTGGAAACGCTTTCCTCACCCGGCAGGTACCAATACGTCGTACGCGGGAAGCCTTCCGAACGCGTTTCAGCCTTGATGCGGTGCCGAGCACGCTTCAGCGCCGATTCCGAGTGCCCCGCTTTACGGCCCTCCTCCTTGACGCGCGCTGAGCCCACCACGCCGGTCATCGACAGGAAGTCATGCAGCCAGTCAGCTGCTTCCTTCAATGCGGTGCGGTCGGTGTTCTCCGCACCCGAACGCTCCATGACGGCGCTGATCGACTCGCTGACCTCGGCACCCCACACGAGCCGCCCCGTCCAGGCGGTGCCCTCGTCCGTATCGATGGCCGTGGATGCGATAGTGAATGACAGCGTGGGCAGGTTGGTCCGCCCGAGGTTGTTCTTCGGGGTGCCGAACAGCTTGCGCTCTTCTTCCTCGTCGTCCGGGTCGATCACCACCGTGTGGACACTGCGCGCTACTGCGGTGAACGCCTTCGACCCCATGATCAGTTGAAGCGGGTCCGTGCTGCCGGACTTGTTGTGATGGATCAGCCCCAGCACCGACATTCCGACGCGGTCGGCAACGTCAACCATCGGCTCCAGCGCGATACGCACGTCGGAGTCCTTGTGGGTGTCCTGGTCGCCGAGGCGGCTCATCAGGGGGTCCAGCAGTAGTAGGCCCGCATCGACCTGCGCGGCTGCCTGTTCCAGCAGCTTCAGGTCTTTGATGACGTTCATGCCGACGTAGACCTCATCGGCGCTGCGCACCGCGACCCGGAACACCTTGTCAAGGTCAGCCTTCGCCGCGATGAGCCGGGGCACGATGGTGTGCGCCCACGAGTCCTCGGTGGCAGCGATCAGCACCGCGCGCGGCTTGCCGAACGACTCACCCGGCAGCCTGCCCCGCGTGATCTGCGCGACCAGCCAGTACGCGAGCGTCGACTTGCCGATGCCCTCCCGGCCTGCCAGCAGTGCCAGCGTGCCGATAGCGATGCGGCCCTCCCATAGCCACCTGACGGGGCGCGGCTTGATAGCCGATGCGGGGGTGAGCTGAAGCGTGCGCGAACCGTCGTGCGCGTCGATCGGTGCTGTCGGCTTCTGTCCGTCG
The DNA here is from genome assembly GCF_012030385.1 of Microbacterium sp. B19(2022). NCBI lineage: Bacteria > Bacillati > Actinomycetota > Actinomycetes > Micrococcales > Microbacteriaceae > Microbacterium > Microbacterium sp. B19(2022). The sequence continues at coordinate 31,537 of NZ_JAAUVO010000022.1, read as the reverse complement.
GCCTCTACCCGCGTGATTGCCTTGGCCCACGCGCGGTCGAACGCGATCAGGTACTTCGGGTCGGGGTAGTCACTTGTGTACCGCGCCCGCGCAGCCTCATACGCTTGCCGGCGACCGCTGCCCCACATCAACCCCGACACGAGCGGGGTGATCCGCCTGAGCAGGTCGCCGTTGTCCACACCGCCCTCGGGGAAGATAGTCGCCATGCGGCGCGCCTTGGCAGCCCGCGCCTTCTGCTTCGGGTCGGGCGCGCTGCCCTCCGCGTCGAGCCACGCCTCCAGGTCGGCCGTGTCGTAGTCCCAGCCGTCTTTCTTATGGACCAACGCCCACTCTGGAGCCGGTGCCAGCCGGGGCTTAGTTGTCAGCTTCGGCCCTACGTACGCGACCATCCCGATACCGCTGCGGATATCGACTCCCGGCATGCCGTTGAGATCGCGGTCGATGGTTAGCTGTTCCCCTGCCGGTGCCCGGAAGATGTGGTGCTCGCCGTTGCCGCTCCGGCTGGTGTAGTTGAACGTGCGCGGGAGGGTGAGGCCCGCAGCCCTCAGGCTCGCGAAGCCGTCCTTGCCATGTTTGCGGTCGAGGTCCACAGCCACGATGCCGCTCCGCCCGCAGTGGATGCCGATGCGCTGCCGGGAGTCGCTGGCCCACCACGCGCGGATCTGCTTCTGGGATCGTGACGCGCCCCTGTCCCAGCTGAACCCCTTCAGGAAATTGCCATTTGAGGTCAGTGGGAACACGTAGAAGCCCGCTCGGGCGAGGCTGAGCGCGATGTCGAGATTGCTCACCACGGGGTCACCCCCATCCGCAGCCGCAACTCGCGGGGGTCGGTCGGGAGCCAGTAGAACACCCCGTGGCACTCGTGGTCGTTCAGGTACCCGTTGATGTCGAGCAGGCACCAGTCGTGGTCACGGTTGTAGAGCGACTGCAGCCCCCATGCGAGGTCGCCACGGGAGTAGAACCCCTTCAGCTCCCACAAGGGCGACTCACCCCACTCGCCATGAACGTGGATGTACCCCCACGGCGGGGCGGCGACCGGGGCGACGCCAGCGTGTTCAGCGAACGGGCGGAGCCACTCGACGTTCGGCCCCAAGCGCAGCACGACCATCGCCTCGGAACGTGACAGCCTCGGCTTACTGGGGTAGTCAGCCTCGGTGAACGGGGCGACTGCCAGGGCGCTCATTTCGCACCGCCTGACGTGCGCAGCAGAGCAGTCAGCCGGTGAATCTGCTGATTGGTGAGCGGTGGAGCGACAGCGAGGTTGCGCTCGATGTAGGCGGCGATCTTGGCTTCGGCCAGGTCCCGGCGTCCCTTGGCTTCCCTCTGGGTGTCACCAGTGCGCACGCCGACCATGACGTCGGACAGCGCCTTGGCCTGTGTTGGAGAATTGGAGCTAGACAACGGAAAACTCCCCACGGAGTCAGGTCAGCTCTTGGCTGACTAACTGACTCCCGGTGAGGAGTTGGAATGTGACCTTGCTTTTGTATGCCGCCGATCACCAGCGGTTATTCAGTTGTGTGTGTCGAGCCTACAAGACGAGTTCGCCCGTGGCCTGTGCCCGCTGAAGGCGGGCCTGCAAGTCCTCGTCGCGGGGCTGCTCATCGCGGCCACACGCACACTTGAAGCGCGGCGTGGGGTAGCCGGTTAGCGCGCCATCCGTGCCTGCCTGGATGAACCAGTCACGGTCTGACCCGAACTGATCAACCCGCTCCCACACAGCGTCGGACTCAGACCAGTGGTACTGAGCGACGATGCGCGAAGGGTGGCTCCCGTGGCGCTTGGTGCCCCGACAGACCACCTTGATAGTGGATTGCATGTTTGCTATTATGCCCCGCCCCCTGGCCGATACCCCTATTCGTTCTCTGCGGCGTGTTTGGCTCTGAGGCGTGTGAGGCTGCCGGGAGTAGGGGGTAAGGGCCGAGCGGGGCCATTAGACCGCTCAGAGCGCGCTCAGAGCCGCTCGCTAGGACCACCGCTACTGTCACCCCGGCACCGCCAGCAGTCACACGTCCACATAGACGTGGCACGGCTGGCAGAACCACCACGCCGCCCGCGGTTGCATAGGCTCTAGGCATTCAGGACAGCTCGGTGTGGCCAGGTCGCGGTCGTTCATCAGTAGCACCTTTTCACAATTGTCTGCGGCAGCAGCATCAGGATCTCCTTGCGTCCCGCCTGCTCGATCAGCGTGCGTTTCGCGTCTTCCCGCGCGTCTCCTGCCTGCGCATGCAACACCGCGGCGAGTGGCGCACCGTGCTCGAGGGCGGCGATCACCTGATCGACGGCGCGCGACAGCGCGGCCAGGTCGAGGCGTCTCGCCATCTCGGTCAGTGCATCGGACAGCGGCGACCCGGTGCCGACCGCGAGCACGACCCTGCGGAGCTCACCGGTCAGCTCGCCGGAGCCGACAGCGGCCACACGGCGCAGGGCATCGAGGAAGCCCTCGCCGGCCGAAAGGCACAGGGCCAGGAACTCCAGAGTCGTCGGAAGCTCATCGGTGAGGCGGGCACGGCGCGCTTTGGCCCGCGCCGACAGCTGCAGGTCGTACGCGGCCGCGGCGGCCGCGCCGCACAGCAATGGCATGACACCCGTGGGGACGGACAGTCGTCCGGTGAGGGCGAGCACGATCAAGACGACGGCGCCCGCACCGATGCCGGCGAGCGCCCAGCCCAACTGCCTACCGCGAAACGTCGCCGGCTCCATCGAAACACCGGCCTGGGAGAGCCGCTGCCGAAGTGACTCTCCGCCTCCGAGCATGCGCTCGAAGGCTTCCCGCAGCCCGCCCCACAACGTTCGGGCGCTCGCGGGCAGGGTGCCCGCGAGCGGGAGGACCCCCCGCGGAAGGTCCTCATCCGGAACCACGTCTCGAACGTAGGGACCGATCCGCACGGTCAGTGAAGCGGCCCTCCAGCGCGGGAGGCCGGAGAGGATGCTCAGTACCCCGGCGGCGAAGCCCCCACCGACGAGCACGGCACAGGCGAGCGCAGAGAACCCGCTCACCCGAACCACCGCCGAGGTTCCGGGAGCCGCCCGATCCGGACCATGATCTGGAAGGCGATGATCGAGACCCCCGCACCGACGCAGATCACGATCACGCCTTCGGGTGTGCCATACGCCGAGGCGCCTTCCGGTCGCATGACCAGCAGCGCGAGGATGACCCACGGTGCGATCGCGCCGAGCACGGCCGCGCCGCGAATCCACGACTGCCGCGCCTCGACCTCTCCCCGCAGGGCGGCATCCGCCCGCACGGACGCGGAGAGCGCGCGGAGCACCCCGACCAGCTCGGTGCCGCCGACCTGACGCGCCATCCGCAGGGTCTCGACGATGCGATCGCCGATCGGGTCCGCCAACGACGACTTCAGCCGATCGAGGCTCGTCTCGAATCGACCGCTCGCTTGCAGGTCTCTGGCGAACACGCCGAACGCAGGCCGCAGCATCGTGGGTGCGGACTCGGCCAGGCTCGCCACGGCATCGGGGAGGGAGAGTCCGACGCGGATCGACGCGATCAGAAGGTCGCACACATCGGGCCAGAGCTGCCGACGCAGGCGTCGCAGGCGCAGCCGCCTTCCCCGCAGGAACATGATCGGTGCCGTGGCTCCTGCTGACGCGGCGAGCAGCACCAGCACGGGGAGCCCCGTCAGCAGCCATACCGTGGAGGCGGCGATGAGCCCGGCGGCGACGATCACGGCGATGAGCGCTCGTGCCGAGAGACTGTCGAACCCGGCCTCGGCGTTCAGCCGGATCAGGCGCGACCTGGGGGCCGTCGGGATCGCGTCCGGCCTCGGCGGCCACAGCCACGGCGACGCGCACAGGAGCACTCCGGCCGCGAGAACGGCCCCGAGGAGGAACGTCACGACGCGACCTCGGCGTGATAGATCCGGGTGGTGAGGATGCGTCCGTCTTCGACGGCGCCCGTGGGGGCGACGATCTCCTGCACGCGCCGCTCCCCCGCGCGGTCGCGCACGCAGTGCACCACGAGGTCGACCGAGCCCGCGAGCGCGGGTGCGATGAATCCGCGATCGATGTTGCGGCCGGCCAGCAACGGCAGGATGCTCAGCTTCTCGAGCGCCTCCGTGGCGGAGTTCGCGTGCACGGTACAGGCGCCGGGAACGCCGGTGTTGAGTGCGAGCACCAGATCGAGAGCCTCGGCATCGCGCACCTCGCCGACGACCAACCGATCGGGTCGCATGCGCAATGCCTCCTTGACCAGGCGGCGCAGGGTGATCTCGCCGGTGCCCTCCAGGCTGGCCTGACGCCCCTGGAGCGCGACGAGGTCGGGACCGTCGACAGCCAGCTCGAACGTCTCCTCGACCGTCACGATGCGCTGCGACCCGGCGCACGAGTCCAGCAGCGCCCCGAGGACGGTCGTCTTGCCGGCATGCGTCGCTCCGGAGACGATCACACTGCGACCGTCGTGCATCGCGCCCCTCAAGGTCTCCGCGATGGTGGCGGGCATCATGCCCTGAAGCGTCAACGCCTCGAGCGACCGGTACTTCGGCAGGAACTTGCGGATGTTGACAGCCCACGAACCGCGCACGACATCGGCGATGGCAACGTGCAGACGCGAGCCGTCCGGCAGCGACGCGTCGACGAACGGCTGGCTGATGTCGACGCGCCGTCCGGTCGACTGCAGCATCCGCTCGACGAGGTCACGCACCGCGATCTCACCGAGGCGCAACGGAGTTCGTTCGGCCACGCCTTCGCGAGCCACGTGCACATGCCCGGTGCCGTTCAGCCAGATCTCCTCGACTTCAGGATCGTCCAGCAGGGGCTGCAGCGCCCCGAATCCACTGAGGGATGCCAGCACCTCGCGGACGCAGGCCGCCTCATCCTCGATCAGGGCCTCTCCACGCGCCAGGGCATGGTCGTCATGACGACGTACCTCCGCGTGAGTGATCCGCCAGGCCGAGTCCGGATCGACGGTGGGGTCGACCCCCTCGGACCGGAGACGCATCCGCACGCGTTCGGCGACGAGGGCGGAAGGATGACTCACCCCGGCATCCTCGCAACAATCCGCCAGGCGGGTCCGAAGTTATCCACAGCCGTCGTGCGGACCGGCGCGAGGGCCGCCTCACCGCGACCCCCACCACATCCGTCACCGCTGCGCAAGGGAGCAGACGCCGTGGCCGCACCCTGCTGAACTCGCTGGTACAAGCCGTGATCTCAGCGAAAGGACACCGACATGACCGACACCACCCCGTCCCCGTCTAACCCCGACGAGCCCTCTCCGCTCTTCCCCGATGAGCCGCTCGCCCCGAACCCGGAAGAGCCACTGGCCCCGAACCCGCAAGAGCCGCTGGCGCCGAACCCCCAGGAGCCTCTGGCCCCCAACCCCGAAGAACCTCTCGCGCCGAACCCGTCGGAGCCCGGCATCCCGCCCTCGACCCCTCAAGCGTGACGCGCGGCCCGTCGGTAGGCGGGGGCGAACTGCGGGCTGATCCCCAGACACGCCGTTTCAGCGGTCACTAGACTGATTCCACCGCGCGGGAGTGGTGGAATTGGCAGACACGCAGGATTTAGGTTCCTGTGCCCCAGGGCGTGTGGGTTCAAGTCCCACCTTCCGCACGAGAGACGACGGCAGCCATCTCAGGCCGCCACGACATCGCTCTGTTCTACCGCCGACCAATCACGACCGACGGGACTCCCCCAGTGCTCGAAACCATGCTGCACGCGCCGACCGCCCTCATCCCCTGGCTCGACCCCCAGACGATCATCGGCGCGGCCGGGCCGTGGGCACTTCTCGTCGTGTGCTTCATCATCTTCGCCGAGACGGGTCTGCTGGTCGGGTTCCTGCTTCCCGGCGACACGCTGCTCATCATCGCGGGCCTGCTCACGCACACCAGCAACGTGTTCGGCGTGAACATCTGGGTCGTCTCGCTCCTGATCGCCCTCTCGGCGTTCATCGGCGGCGAAGTCGGCTATCTGATCGGCCACAAGGGCGGCCCAGCGATCTTCGAGCGCAAGGAGTCGGGCCTCTTCAGTAAGAAGAACGTCGAGCGCACGAACGCGTTCTTCGAGCGCTTCGGCGGTCTCACGGTCATCCTGGCGCGCTTCGTCCCGATCGTGCGCACCTTCGCCCCGGTCGCAGCGGGCGTCGGACACATGCCGTGGCGTCGATACTCGCTGTACAACTTCATCGGCGCCATGATCTGGGGCTTCGGCCTCACGATGGTCGGCTACCTGATCGCGTACATCCCGTGGGTGCGCAATCTCGTCGTCGAGTACATTGACGTGATCCTGCTGATCGCGGTCGGCGGCACCGCGCTGGTGACCCTCTGGCACTACTTCTCAGAGCGCCACAAGGCGAAGAAGGCCGCGGCCGCCGGTGAAGACGTCGTGACCGATGCCGAAGAGGCGCAGGAACTCGTTCTCGACGCCGACGTGTTCGACCGCGCGCCCGACCTGGACGGCGACGGCAAGCACTGAGAACCCGGCGCCGCCACCGCGGAGCCGATCTCTCAGCCCGCGTTCTTGGCGCGCTCCTCTTTGGTGCGCGCAACGCTGGCACGGAGGGCCTCCATCAGGTCGATGACCTCGCCGCCCTCGGCCGCCTTCTCGGCTTCGCCGAAGGTCTCGGCCACGTCGAACGTGTCGCCCGCCTCGATCTTCGCGTCGATGAGGGTGCGCAATTCCTTCTGGTACTCGTCGACGAACTCCTCGGGGTCGAAATCGGCCGAGTAGCTGTCGACGAGGGATGCCGAGAGCTCCAGTTCCTTCTTCGAGATCCGCACGTCCTCGTCCAGCGCGGGGAACTCGGCTTCGCGCACCTCGTCGGCCCACAGGAGCGTCTGCAGCACGAGCACCTTGCCCCGCACACGGAGCGCCGCCAGCCTCGTCTTCTGCCGCAGCGTGAACCGCACGATCGCGGTGCGGTCGGTCTGTTCCAGGGTCTTCCGCAGCAGCACGTACGCCTTGGGAGACTTCGAGTCCGGTTCGAGGTAGTACGGCTTGTCGAGCGTGAGCAGATCGACCTGGTCGGACGGGACGAACTCGACCACGTCGATCTCCCGGCTCTTCTCCGCAGGGAGGGCGGCGAGGTCGTCCTTGGTGAGCACGACGGTCTGCCCCTCCTCGACGTAGGCGCGGTCGATGTCGGCGTAGGCCACGGTCTCGCCACACACCTCGCAGGTGCGCTGGTAGCGGATGCGCCCGCCGTCCTTCTCGTGCACCTGATGCAGCGGCACGTCGTGGTCCTCGGTCGCGGAGTACACCTTGACCGGCACATTCACGAGGCCGAACGTCAGCGCGCCCTTCCAGATCGTTCTCATGTGACCAGTGAACACCAGCCGACGCCGTCGCGGCCAGACCCTTGACTACGCTGGCTGCATGGTCGGACAGGGGCAGGTCGTGCAGGTCGACGGCCGTCGTCTGCGCGTGACCAACCTCGACAAGGTCGTCTATCCCGAGACCGGCACCACCAAGGGCGAGGTCATCGCCTACTACAGCGCCATCGCTCCCCTTCTGCTCCCCCTCCTGGACGGGCGACCGGTCACGCGCAAGCGCTGGGTGGAGGGCGTCGGGACCGAGGATGCTCCGGCCGATGCATTCTTCACGAAGCAGCTCGAACCCGGGGCACCCGAGTGGATTCCGCGGCAGGCGATCCAGCACTCCGATGGACCGAAGGACTATCCGCTCGTCGAAGACGTGCCCACCCTGGTGTGGCTCGCCCAGGTCGCGGCGATCGAGCTGCACGTGCCGCAATGGCGCTTCACGTCGGAGGGTCTGCCCGGTCGTCCGGACCGACTGGTCCTCGACCTCGATCCGGGACCCGGCGTGGGCCTCGCGCAGTGCGCGGAGATCGCCCGGTTCGCCCGCGTCATCCTGACCGACATGGGCCTCGATCCGTTCCCCGTCACGAGCGGGAGCAAGGGCATCCACCTCTATGCGGCCCTTCCGGGCGAGCAGACCAGCGACGAGATCTCCGCCGTCGTGAAAGAGCTCGCGCGCCTGATCGAGAACGATCACCCCGACCTCGCCACCAGCGTCATGTCGAAGGCAGTGCGCGGGGGCAAGGTCTTCCTCGACTGGAGTCAGAACAACGGCAAGAAGACGACCATCTCGCCGTACTCCCTCCGTGGCCGCGCACGGCCCTGGGTCGCTGCCCCTCGCACCTGGGACGAACTCGACGACCCCGCCCTGGCGCAGCTTGACTTCGATCAGGTACTGGCCAGGGCCGCTTCCGGCACCGACCCCCTCGCGAGCCTTCGGCCTCTCGCCGTCGAATCGACGCCGCCGCCCGCAGCGACGGTATCGCCGCGTCGACCGTCGCGCCATCCGCGGAGCGAGCCGATCCCGGCGACCGACGGCACCGCCGCCACGCTCGCACCGATGCTCGCGGAGAACGCCACCCCCGGGGTCGCGCGCGCGCTGAGCGACCCCTCCTGGGTCGAGGTGAAATGGGACGGCATCCGCGCGATGGGCACATGGGCGGACGGGCGGATGCGGCTGCACGCGCGTCGCGGCACCGACATCACGGCCCGCTACCCCGAGCTGACAGCCGACGGGGCGCCGTTCCTCCCGGTCGCGGACGCCGTCGTGGATGGAGAGATCGTGGCGTTCGACGCCCACGGCCGGCCGAGCTTCTCGCTGTTGCAGAACCGCATGCATCTCACGCGACCGCGCGAGATCGAGCGCGAGGTCATCCGCACGCCGATCGTCTACATGCTGTTCGATCTGCTTCGGCTCGACGGTCATGACCTCACCGGCATGCCGCTGCGGGAACGGCGCACACTGCTCGAGGACGTGATCGCCGACCTCGATGCTCCCGTCCAGCTCCCGCCGGTCTTCGACGATGTCGATGCCGCCCTGGCCGCGAGCCGGGAGTTCGGTCTCGAGGGGGTCGTGGTCAAGGATCCGCAGTCCCGCTACCGCCCGGGGCAACGAAGCCCGTCATGGCTGAAGCTCAAGCACACCCGAATGCAGGAGGCCGTGATCGTCGGCATCCGCCCGGGAAGAGGCGACAGGGAGAGCACCCTCGGCTCTCTGCTGCTGGCGGTGCCCGAACCGGCGCGCGGCGTCGATGGATCGATTCGGCTCCGCTACGTCGGCCGCGTGGGCTCCGGGTTCACCGACCGCATCCTGCGCGACCTTCTCACTCGCCTCGAACCTCTGCGCGTGAAGACCGCTCCCCTCGATGGCGTGCCGTCCCCCGATGCGTCCGATGCGCTCTGGGTGCGCCCTGAGCTCGTCGGCGAGGTCGAGTTCGCGAACTGGACCCCGGACGGAATCCTCCGTCACGCGCGGTGGCGGGGGCTGCGCCCGGACAAAGAGCCGGACGACATCGTCGTGGAGGTCTGACCGCCGCTCGTCACGACGGCTCAGGCGTGATGCGGTTCGCAGTCGGACTGCTCGGCCGGCTCGATCTGGAACGTCGAGTGCGCGACATCGAAGTGATCGGCAAGACACGCCTGCATGTCGGAGAGCAGTTGCGTCGACCGTCCGTCGGCGAGCAACTGCGGATCGACGCTCACGTGGGCCGTGAAGACCGGGGCGCCTCGGGTCAGCTGCCAGACGTGGACGTCATGCACGCCGATGACACCCGCGTAGCCGAGCAGGTGAGTCCGGATGTCGCTGACAGCCGTCCCCTTCGGCGCGGACTCGGCGAGGACCGAGAAGACCTCGCGCAGGAGCGTGATCGCCCGCGGGATGATCATCGCGGCGATGAAGAGCGAGGCGATGGCGTCCGCCGGCATCCATCCGGTGAGGAGGATGACGATCGCCGCGACGATGACAGCCGCCGATCCGATCAGGTCGCCCATCACCTCGAGATACGCGCCGCGTACGTTGATGCTCGTCCGCTGCGCGCGGCTCAGCAGCCACATCGAGATGGCGTTCGCGAACAGGCCCACCACGGCGACGACCAGCATGAGCCCGCCGGCGACCTCGACCTCGCCCGGGTTCACGAGCCGCCCGATTCCCTCGACGGCGACCCAGGTCGCCAGGGCGATCAGGATCACGGCGTTGATCAGCGCCCCGAACACCTCGGCGCGCTGATAGCCGAAGGTGCGTCGGTCGTCGGCCGGGCGTGCGGCCACCGTCGCCGCGATCAGAGCGATCACGAGGGCGGATGCATCCGTGAACATGTGCGCGGCATCCGCGAGCAGGGCGAGCGACCCGGTCAGGATCGCGCCGATGACCTGCACGACCATCACGGTCGCGGTGAGCGACAGCGAGATCGCCAACAGGCGTCGACTGCTGGCTGAACGGATGCCGCCGGCGGCGGGTGCGTGATCGTGCATGCCCCCAGGCTAGACCGGGAAACCGGGCCGGAAGCCCGGTTCCGACTAGTCGGGAAGGGTAACGATTCTCACCGTCATCTGCGGTTCGCTGAAGGACGGTCCGACGTCAGAGCGCGCCGAGCAGCGGCAGCAGTTCCGCGAAGGCGCGGGCCCGATGCGACTGCGACTGCTTCTCGTCAGCGGAGAAGCCGCCCACGGTCCGCTCCTGCCCCTCCGGCTGCCCGTCCGGGATAAAGATGGGGTCGTACCCGAAGCCGCCTTCCCCGGACGCTGCGTGCGCGAGGCGCCCCGGCCATCGGCCCTCCACGACGTGCTCCTGCCCATCCGGCAGGACGAGGGCGATCGTCGAGGTGAAGTGTGCGGCCCGGTGCGGGTCGGCGATATCCCGCAGCTGGTCGAGCAGGAGCTCGAGATTCGCCGCGGCATCCTTCTGCTGTCCGGCCCAGTAGGCGGAGAAGACCCCGGGCGCACCGCCGAGCACGTCGACGCAGATCCCGGAGTCGTCGGCCAGGGCCGCGAGTCCGGTATGGGCAGCAGCGGCGCGCGCCTTGATGAGTGCGTTCTCGGCGAAGGTGACGCCGTCTTCGACCGGCTCGGGGCCGTCGTAGGCGACGACCTCGAGATCAGGGCGCGCCTGCGCCACGATCTGCTGGAACTCCGCGACCTTGTGGGCGTTGTGGGTCGCGAGGACGACCTGCATCGTCACTCCCCCGCCAGCGCGGCGAGCTGCTTGCCCTTCAGATCCTCGCAGCCGGCCACGCCGAGCTCGAGCAGCGCATCGAGTTCGCGCTTGTCGAACGGCGCTCCCTCGGCGGTGCCCTGCACCTCGACGAAGAGCCCGCGCCCGGTGACCACGACGTTCATGTCGGTCTCGGCGCGGACATCCTCGGTGTATGCCAGATCGAGCATGGGTTCGCCGTCAATGATCCCCACCGATACGGCGGCGACGGAGTCGAGGAGTGGCGTGGAGTTCTTACCGATGAACTTCTTCTCCCGACCCCACTCGATCGCGTCGGCCAGCGCCACATAGGCACCCGTGATGGCAGCGGTGCGAGTGCCACCGTCGGCCTGCAGCACATCGCAATCGATCACGATCGTGTTCTCGCCGAGTGCCTTCGTGTCGACGACGGCGCGCAGCGCACGGCCGATGAGGCGGGAGATCTCGTGGGTGCGACCGCCGATGCGGCCCTTGACGCTCTCGCGGTCGTTGCGGCTGTTCGTGGCGCGGGGAAGCATCGAGTATTCCGCCGTCACCCATCCCTTGCCCTTGCCGGTGAGCCAGCGTGGGACGCCGTTGGTGAAGGATGCCGTGCACAGCACCTTCGTGCCGCCGAAGCTGATCAGGGCGGACCCCTCGGCGTGCGCGCTCCAGTTGCGCTCGATGGTGATCTCTCGCAGCTGATCGGTGGAACGGCCGTCGACGCGGACGATTTCGGACATGTGCTTCTCTCGGTCGGGGTGGAGACGAATCGAGCGGACGATTCGAAGAGGCCTTACTCGAAGGCGATGTCAGGAAGGGTGATGACGCCGGTCTGCACGAGCTGCACGTCCCGGACCTCGCGACCCATGAGTCGGTTGGCCAGTGCCGTGAATTCATCGGCCGAGGCGCCGGTGGCCTCGTAGACGTAGGTCGCTGTCGCATCGGGCGATGCCAGGAGGTCGCCTCTGACCAGCTGGCGGTACACATCACCGGCGGTCTCATCATCGCTGGAGACGAGGGTGACGCCCTCGCCCATGACGTAGCTGATGGCACCGCGCAGAAAGGGATAGTGCGTGCATCCGAGCACCAGTGTGTCGACGTCCGCGTTCCGCAGCGGGGCGAGGTACTCCTCGGCGACCGCGAGGACCTCGGGAGTCCCCGTGATCCCCGCTTCGACGAATTCGACGAACCGCGGGCAGGCCGCGGTGAAGACCTGAAGCCTCTCGTTCACCTCGAGCATGTCCTGATAGGCGCGGGATCCGATCGTGCCCACCGTGCCGATGACGCCGACTCGTCCGTTGCGCGTCGTGGACACCGCTCGGCGCACGGCGGGCCCGATGACCTCGACGACGGGGATCTCGTATCTCTCGCGCGCGTCACGGAGCATCGCCGACGACGCGGTGTTGCAGGCGATCACGAGCATCTTCACACCCTGGTCGACCAGTGTGTCGAGCACCTCGAGGGAGTACCGGCGGACGTCGGCGATCGGCTTGGGGCCGTACGGGGAGTGCGCGGTGTCGCCGATGTAGACGAACGACTCTCGGGGCAGCTGGGCGCGGATGGCCCGCGCCACCGTGAGCCCGCCGACACCGGAGTCGAAGATCCCGATCGGCGCGTCGTTCATGACTCCCCAGCCTACCCGCGCGCGACCCGACCCGCGCATCAGCACGCTCAGTAAGCTGAGCGCATGACCACGTCGACGGCGCTGCTCACCGACCGCTACGAGCTCACGATGCTCGCCGCTTCCCTTCGGGATGGGACGGCCTTCCGCCCCAGCGTCTTCGAATTGTTCTCCCGACGATTGTCCGGCGGCCGCCGGTTCGGCGTGGTCGCCGGCACCGGCCGTCTTCTCGGACTGCTGCGCGACTTCCGCTTCGGAGAGGACGAACTGCGCTTCCTCCGCGACGCGCAGGTCGTGGATGCGGCGTCGCTGAAGCACCTGGAGGCCTACCGATTCACCGGATCGATCCACGGTTACCGCGAGGGTGAGCTGTACTTCCCCGGCTCGCCCATCCTCACCGTCGAGGGAACATTCGCCGATGCCGTGGTCCTGGAGACCCTGGCGCTCAGCGTGCTCAACCACGATTCAGCCGTCGCGACCGCCGCCGCCCGGATGAGCATCGCGGCGGGCGAGCGTCCGCTGGCCGAGATGGGCTCACGCCGCGCGGCCGAGCGCTCGGCCGTGGCCGCAGCGCGCGCCGCCTACATCGCGGGGTTCGGCGCCACGAGCAACCTGGAAGCCGGTCGGAGCTGGGGCATCCCCACGATGGGCACGGCCGCCCACTCGTGGACGCTGCTGCACGACTCCGAGGAGGAGGCGTTCCGCGCCCAGGTGGAGAGCATGGGCACCGACACCACACTGCTCGTCGACACCTACGACATCCGCACGGGCGTCGAGACGGCGATCCGCGTCGCCGGCACCCGGCTCGGCGGCGTGCGCATCGATTCCGGCGACCTTCCGACCGTCGCCGCCGATGTGCGCGCGCAGCTGGACGAGCTCGGGGCCGCCCACACGCGCATCACCGTGACCAGCGACCTCGACGAGTACGCCATCGCAGCCCTCGCCGCCTCACCGGTCGATGCCTACGGCGTCGGCACCTCCGTGGTGACCGGCTCCGGTTACCCGACAGCGAGCATGGTCTACAAGCTCGTCGCACGGCAGGATGCCGACGGGTCATGGATCGGCGTCGCGAAGGCATCTGCCGACAAGGCGTCTTACGGCGGCCGCAAGGCCGCGTTCCGCACGCTGGTCGACGGCGTCGCGACCGCAGAGACAGTCGTCGTCTCCGACGGCTTCGAGGAGCTCGACACGCCCGACGAGCACCCCGATGGCCGTTCGCTTCAGGTGACCTTCGTCGAGGCGGGAGATATCGACACCGCCCACGAGGGGGCGGCGGGGACGGCGGCCGCGCGAGCGCACCACCTGCGCGTGCGCGAGGAACTGCCGGTGCGCGCTCTCGCGCTCAGCAAGTCCGACCCGGCGATTCCCACCGTGTACGTCGAAGCCGACTGACGTCAGCTGATCATCGACTCGTAGATCTCCTTGCACGTGGGGCAGATCGGGAACTTCTCCGGGTCGCGACCCGGCGTCCACTTCTTGCCGCACAGCGCCCGCACCGGTTTCCCGGTGATCGCGGACTCGAGGATCTTGTCCTTCTTCACGTAATGCGAGAAGCGCTCGTGGTCGCCCGGCTCGAGATTCTCCTCGCGGAGGAGCTCTTCCAGTTCGCGATCAAGCGTTGCCACGCCGCCCTGATCGGGGCTGTCCAGCGGAGTACTCATCCCGAGAGTCTAGCGGCGTCGAAGACACCGCGGGCGGTCGTCACGCGGTCTCGACGAACTCCATCAGCCGCTCGCCGCTGCGCTCGAAGATACGGCCGCCGATGACCGCTCCTGCCACCAGCACCGCAAGCCCCATGAGGAGCCCGACCCAGAACGTCGCCGGCGCATAGGCCGAGCCCTCGAGAAGCGTGGCAGCGAACAGCCAGATGGTCGGGATGCTGACCAGTATCGCTCCGAGGAAAGCGGCCGCCGGGCCGTACGTGCCTCGCGAGCTGGGCCGCTGCGGCTGCTGGAAGGGGCTGTCACCGGGCCGGGACACCGCGTACGGGGCCACGACGGAGACGATGCTCGAGATGCCGAGCGCCGAGAACAGCAGACTCGCCGCGAGGCCCCCGAGCGGCAGCAGGAGACTCCAGTCGCCGATGAGGAGAAGCGACAGCGGTGTGGCGATCGCGAGGACCGGCACCGCCACCAGCAGAACCGGAACCAGACGACCGAGGCGGTCGGGAAGCCCTCGCACCCCGCTGGCCACGTGGGTCCACAGGGCCGTCGAGTCGTAGGCGACGTCGTTGTGCGGCAGCCAACCGAAGAACAGTGCCATCACCGGGACGGGCACCAGTGCGGCGACCTCGACGGGCACGCCAGCGACGATGAGCGGAAGCACCGTCAGCACCCCGGCGACCGGGACGACGATGATGTTCATGATGTACCGGCGGTCCCGGAGCCAGTAGACGAGGCTGCGGGCGGCGATCGCGCCGAAAGCGTTGGACGGCAGCAGACCGAACCAGCCGAGCCCGGTGCGCTCTCGCGAGGTGACGGGGCGCTCGGTCGTCGTGAGCAGGCGACGCACGAGCCACGACCATGCGACCCACAGGAGGCCGACGGTGAGGACCGCCACGATGCCACTCACCCACGCCGATGCCGTCTCTCCCGCCGCGGACGAGAAGAGGAAGGCGGGCGAAGCCGCGAACGGGCTGAACCCGAGCACGGTCGACAGCGTCGCCAGAGAGTCGGGGACGAGGCCGTCCCAGCGCAGCGAACCGAGGAACACAGCGACCGGGAACGCGATCACCAGCAGCGCGAGTGCGAACAGTGCGGTGAGCTCGCGCGATCGGCGCTCCGGGAGCAGCAGGGCGTTGACCCCCATACCGATCCGGGAGATGAGCACGGTCGTGACGACGCCGAGGAGCGTCATCAGGATGGCCAGCGGCCACGGTGTCCCCGCCCGGACCGCGACGATGCAGACGCTGATGTAGACGGCGAGCAGTGCCAGGCTCGGCACACTGACGAAAGCCGCCAGCGTGAGCACCCAGGGCATCTGACGCTCGTCCACGCCGAAGACGGCGAATCGGCGGGGATCCAGCTGGTCGACCGCGCCGACGAGGATCGGGCCGACGAGGAAGCCGACGAGCAGGGCAGCCCCGCCGAGCACAGTGACCGCGCGGGCGACGGGAACAGGAGCATCGGCGAGGCTGAAGACCGCCAGGCAGACGACGACGGTGACCGCGACGACCGCAGCGAGCAGAACGAGCATCCGAACCCGACGATCGCTGCGCAGCGCCCCGACGAGCAGCGCGAACCTCAGTCGGAGAACGTGTGCAGCCACTCGAGCCCCTCCACCTCTCCGCTGGAACCGGCGAGTTCCACGAAGCGCGCTTCGAGGGTCTGGCCTGCGCGCACCTCGTCGATCGTTCCCTCTGCGAGCACCTCGCCGTTCACGATGATGGCCACCCGCGAGCAGACGCGCTCGACCAGGTCCATGCCATGGCTGGAGAGGATGACGGTGCCACCGTGTGAGACGTAGGCACGCAGGATGTCGAGGATGACCGCGGACGAGACCGGGTCGACCGATTCGAACGGCTCATCGAGCACGAGGACGCGCGGCGAATGGATCATTGCCCCGGCGAGCATGATCTTCTTCGTCATGCCGGCCGAGTAGTCCGAAACCACCCGGCTGAGCGCGTCGCCGAGATCGAACGCACGGGCGAGGTCGGACGCACGCTTCTCGATGACATCGGCCGTGAGCCCCCGCAGAAGCCCGTAGTAATAAAGGAGTTGACGCCCTGTGAGCCTGTCGAACGTGCGCAGCCGGTCGGGCAGCACACCCATCATGCGCTTCGCGGCCTGCGGCTGCGTCGCCTGATCGATTCCGCAGATCACGACGCTTCCCTCATCGGCGCGCAGCAGGCCGGCGACGATCGAGAGCGTGGTGGTCTTGCCGGCACCGTTGGGGCCGACGACCCCGTAGAACGACCCGGCAGGCACGGTCAGGTCGATCCCGGAGACGGCACGATTGTCGCCGAACTGCTTGACGAGACCGCGGATGCTGATGGCCTCGCCGCCGGACGCACTGTTGATCGCGCCGACGGCGTCAGACGTCGCATCATCCGAGTCGACCACGGCTTCGACGACCTCGACCGACGCCGCTTCTTCTGTCGGTTCCGGCTCGGCGACCACGGTGGGTGCAGCGACGTCGTCGGCGACCGGCACCACGGGTGCGTCTGCCTCGCCGAGCGCCGGTTCCTCGAAAGCGGGAGCGGACTCGAGTACCGGAGCGGACTTCACCGGGGGCGTCTGATCGGCAGTGGGTGATGGCTCTACGACGGGCGTCGCCGGGGCGTCGGCACGCGCCTCGGCCGCTACTGCACTCTCCGTCGCCGCACTCTCCGTCGCCGCATTCTCCGTTGCCGCCTTCTCTGCGGCGGCCTCTTCTGCGGCGGCCTCTTCTGCGGCGGCCTCTTCTGCGGCCGCCTTCGCCGCAGCCGTCTTCGCCGCAGCCGTCTTCGCCGCCGCGGTCTTCGCCGCAGCCGTCTTCGCCGCCGTCGTCTTCGCGGTCGCCGACCGGGCTGTTGTCTTGGCGGCGGTGGTCTTGGCAGCTGCCGTCTTCGCCGCCGCGGTCTTCGCCGCCGCGGTCTTGGCCGCCGCGGTCTTGGCCGCCGCGGTCTTCGCAGCCGCCGTCTTCGCAGCCGCGGTCTTGGCCGCCGCCGCTGTCGATGAGGGGGACTTCGTCGCTGCGGCACGTGCGACCGTGTTCTTCGCCGCGGCCGTCCGGGCCGCCGCGGGCGTCCGCTTCGGCGCGGCCTTCGCCCCCGGTCGATCGAGCATCGCGTTCTTCAGCGGCTCCACGACGACCTCAGCGGTCGGCGCCGCCTTCTCGGCAGCCGCCTTCGCCGTCGTCTTGGTGGCGGGCACCTTCGCTGCCGTGCCCTTCGAGGCAGCGGGTCTCGCCGGAGCGCGAGTCGCGGCGGGCTTCTTCGCGGCGGGCTTCTTCGTGGCACTCGCCGTGCTGGCGCTCGTCTTCGCGGCATTCGACTTCGCGGGCGACGTGCGACTCGTCTTCTTCGGCGCTGAGGCGGCGTCCGGCGTGGGCTCACCAGTCGAAGCACGCTTCGTCGATGCCTGGGGCGGCGCGGTCTCGGTATCGTCCACCTCGGCGGCGCGGTCGTCAGGGGAGGAAGTCACCGTCCTACGGTATCAATGGGTGGCGGCATACCAAGGCCGCCGCGCAACATTCGACCGCACAGCCCTCGGATCCGATACAAACCGGCTCGTGGCGAGCCTGTGCGTCCGGTGTGTACTCGATCACGAAATGACAACGGGAGGCCCCTCGACCCGGGGCTTCCCAGGCTGCCTCGCTACCATGAACTCGGCACGACGAAGTGTCTGGTCGATGAATCGACCGTGAACACAACTTCCTTTAGGAGCACTCGTGACTCTTCAGACCGTCATCCTCGCCGCCGGCATGGGCTCGCGCCTCGGCCGAGCGCTGCCGAAGCCGCTCACCGAACTGAGCGACGGCCGCACGATCATGGGCCAGCAGCACGACAACATCCGCGCCGCCTTCGGTTCGGACGCGCGGATCACCACCGTGGTCGGCTACCGCGCCGAGACCATCATCGACGCCTTCCCCGCCGTCAACTACGTCCACAACGAGCGCTACGACGAGACGAACACGTCGAAGAGTCTGCTGCGCGCCCTCGGCGCGACCGGCAAGGGCGGCGTGCTGTGGATGAACGGCGACGTGGTGTTCGATCCGATGATCCTCGGTCGGGCGGCTGCCTACATCGAGCGCGACCAGTCGTTCGTCACCGTCAACACCTCCAAGGTCAGCGACGAAGAGGTGAAGTACACGGTCACCGCCGAGGGCTTCATCAACGAACTGTCCAAGACCGTCAAGGGCGGTCTGGGCGAGGCTGTGGGCATCAACTACATCTCCTCCACGCACAAGAAGGCGTTCATGCGCCAGCTGCAGCGCGTCGAGGACCAGGACTACTTCGAGCGCGGGCTCGAGCTGGCCATCGCCGAAGACGGTCTGCTCCTCGAGCCGATGGACGTCTCGGACCTGTACGCGGTGGAAGTCGACTTCGCCGAAGACCTCGAGCGGGCGAACCTCTTCGTCTGACCCGCTTTCCCGAAAGCCCGGCCCCTTCGAGGGGCCGGGCTTTCGGCGTTTTCGCGGCCGGGCTTCGTAGGATCACTCCATGGCCCCCAAGGTGCACAAGATCCATTCCCTTCCGGACGACGCCCCGTGGGACAAGAGCGTGCCGCCCGCCGGGTCGCCTGAGCATCCGATGATGGTGCGCGGGCTCGACCGCGTCCTGTCGATCCAGCGCCCACTCGTCCTCGCGCACATCCGCAGCATCCGCCTGCGCAACCCGCACGCGACGCCCGCCGAGATCATCCGCATCCTCGAGCGGCGCTACCTGGCTGCCGTCACCACAGGCGGGGCCGCGGTGGGAGCGACCGCGGTCGTTCCCGGCATCGGCACGGGAGTGACCCTGGCACTGTCGGGAGTCGAGACGGTGGGGTTCGTGGAATCGACGGCCCTCTTCGCCCAGTCCGTCGCCGAGGTGCACGGCATCGCGGTCGCCAACCCTGATCGCGCACGCGCACTCGTGATGACACTCATGCTCGGCAAAGAGGGCGTCGATCTGGTCGGGCAGCTCGCCGGACAGGTGGCCGGACGCGGTGGGAGCAGATCGTCCTACTGGGGCGAGCTGGTCACGAAGTCGCTGCCCCGTGCCGCCGTCGGGCCCCTGGTCGACCAGCTCAAGAGCATGTTCGTAAAGCAGTTCGCCGCGAAGGGCGGAGCGTCGATCATCGGCAAAGCGCTGCCGTTCGGTATCGGGGCGGCGATCGGCGGGGCCGGGAACCACATCCTCGGTCGTCGCGTACTCACCACATCCCATCGGGCGTTCGGAGCGGCCCCGATCGATCTCCCTCTCGAGCTGGAGCCCGTTCCCGGTGCCGAGAAGGTCGAACTTCGTATGCTGCGCGGCGCCCGGTACGCGGGCACGGCGGTGGCCGGCGCTGCCGGGACGACGGTCCGCGGTGTCGAGTGGGTCGGTCGCAAAGCGCTCTCCCTCGGCCGCTCACCCAAAACAGATCCGGCACTCGAAGGCAATGGCCAGGAGCAGGACCCGAACCCCAGCGGGCACTGAGCTCGCGCGTTCATCGCCAAAGGATCGACCGCCCCGTTGTGCCGAGCATCCAACGGCGCGCGTCGCCCCGACGCTAGGGTGGAATCCGTGACGGACAAGCCCGACCTCTTTACCACCGCCGGCAAGATCGCGGATCTGCGCGCTCGCTATACGGAAGCCGTCGTCGACGCGGAAGCGAAGGCGAAGGAGAAGCAGCACGCCAAGGGCAAGATGACCGCCCGCGAGCGCATCGAACTGCTTGTCGACCCCGGGAGCTTCGTCGAGTTCGACGAGTATGTGCGCCACCGCACGACCGCGTTCGGCATGGACCGCTCCCGTCCCTACGGCGACTCGGTCGTCACCGGCGTCGGCACGATCAACGGACGCACCGTCGCGGTGTACTCCCAGGACTTCTCGACCTTCGGCGGATCGCTCGGCGAGGTCGCCGGCGAGAAGATCATCAAGATCATGGAGTTCGCCCTCTCCGGAGGCATGCCGTGCATCGGCATCCTCGACTCGGGCGGCGCACGCATCCAGGAGGGTGTCGTGGCCCTCGGCAAGTATGGCGAGATCTTCCGCCTGAACACCCGCGCTTCCGGCGTCATCCCCCAGATCTCGATCATCATGGGCCCGGCCGCCGGAGGAGCTGTGTACTCGCCTGCCCTCACCGACTTCGTCATCATGGTCGACAAGACCAGCCAGATGTTCGTCACCGGACCCGACGTGATCAAGACCGTCACCGGCGAGGACGTGGGCATGGAGGAGCTCGGCGGCGCGTACACGCACAACACGCGCTCCGGCGTCTCGCACTATCTCGCCGAGGACGAGGACGACGCGATCGACTACGCGCGCACGCTCCTCAGCTTCCTCCCCGACAACAACATGGCGGAGCTGCCCTCGTACGAGAGCACCTTCGAATTCGAGACCACCGACGCCGACCGCACGCTGAACACGATCGTGCCGGACTCGACGAACCAGCCCTACGACATCCACACGGTGATCGAGCACATCGTCGACGAAGGCGACTTCCTCGAGGTGCAGCCGCTGTTCGCCCCGAACATCGTGATCGGCTTCGGCCGCATCGAGGGGCGCTCGGTCGGCATCATCGCCAACCAGCCCTCCCAGATGGCCGGAACGCTCAACATCGAGGCCGGAGAGAAGGCCAGCCGGTTCGTGCGCTTCTGCGACGCGTTCTCGATCCCGATCGTCACCCTCGTCGATGTGCCCGGATACCTGCCGGGCACCGACCAGGAGTGGACCGGCGTCATCCGCCGCGGTGCGAAGCTGCTCTACGCGTACGCCGAGGCCACCGTGCCGCTGGTCACCGTCATCCTGCGCAAGGCCTACGGCGGCGCGTACATCGTGATGGGATCGAAGCAGCTCGGCGCCGACGTGAACCTCGCCTGGCCCACGGCCGAGATCGCCGTCATGGGTGGCCAGGGCGCCGTCAACATCCTCTACCGCGGCGAGATCAAGAAGGCGGAGGAGGCTGGCGAAGACGTCGCCGCCGTGCGCACCCGCCTCGCGAACGAGTACACGTACAACGTGGCGTCGCCGTTCCTCGCGGCGGAGCGCGGCGAGCTCGACGGCATCATCGAGCCGGCGAACACCCGCGTCTCGATCGCGAAGGCACTGCGGGCTCTGCGCGGCAAGCGTGCAGAGCTGCCGCCGAAGAAGCACGGGAACATCCCGCTGTGACCGCGCACGACGCACAGGGCGGAGCATCGGGGGACGTCGCCCCGATGCTCGAGATCACCCGCGGGGCCGCCACCGAAGAGGAACTCGCCGCCCTCATCGCGGTGATCAGCGAGGCGTACGCCACCGAGGCGGCGGACGCCGTCGTCGAAGAGCCATCGGTCTCGGCGTGGACCCGCACGCAGCGCCCGCTGCGCCGTCCGCTGCGTCGAGACATCCCCTGGGGACGATTCTCCGGCTGATCGCGGATCAGGCCCCGGGCGACGATGCCCCGCGGAAGCGGAGCGTCACCAGCTGGAAAGCACGCAGCTCCAGCTGCACCGACTGCTGATCGACCCCGCCGACCGTGCCGGTGGCGATCTCGCGCTCGAGGAGGTCGGTCTCGACGACGGAGTCGAATGTGAATCCGGTGGTCAGCGCGGCAGCCGCACGCCCACCGTGCGCCTCGTAGAGGCGCACCACCACGTCACCGCTGCGGTCCTCCGCGAGCTTCACGGCCTCGACGACGACCGCGTCCGACGAGACGGAGAACAACGGTTCCACCGGGCCTGCGCCCTGGATTCGACGCAGCGGCAGATTCAACCGGTACCCCTCGCGGACCGCATCGGCGATGGTCGACGCCGGGCGCACGCTCACGCGGAACGTGTGCGTGCCCTGATCCGCCTCCGGGTCGGGGTAGAGCGGCGCCCGCAGGAGCGAGAGGCGCACGGTCGTCGTGGTTCCGCCGCCCGCACGCGGTGCGCGAGTGATGTCGTGCCCATAGGTGGCGTCGTTCGCGACCGAGACGCCGAAGCCGGGTTCCCCGACGTGCACCCATCGGTGCGCGACGGTCTCGAACCTCGCGGCGTCCCACGAGGTGTTCATGTGCGTCGGGCGATGCACGTGACCGAACTGGATCTCGGAGGTCGCCAGGTCGGTGTGCACGTCGAGCGGGAACGCGAGCTTGAGGAGCTTCTGCCGTTCGTGCCATTCGACGACGGTCTCGATGTCGAGCGCCTCGGCGTCGGACGCGAGCGTCAGTGTCTGCGTGATCCGCGAACCCCCCGACTCGCGGACCACGCAGACGACCGCCGACGCGGGATGCGGGACGATGTCGACCGAGACCGCATCCGTCACATCGATGACGTGTCGGCGGTAGTGCTCGTCGATGTCCCAGGCATCCCAGCGAGTCGGCGTATCGCGATGCAGCTGGAGGAGGTTCCCCCGCTCCCCCACCGCGATCGCGTCTCTCCCGGTCGCGCGGACGACGAGTGACGTCACCAGGCCCGCGCTGTCGATCGTCACCCTCAGGTGCGCGTTCTCCAGCACGAAGCCGCTCGTCGTCCGCGAGACCGCCGCAGGACCCCCAGTGCCCCGCGTGGCGGCGATCCCCATCGCCGCCACTCCCTCCCGTGCGTAGGGACCCGCGTTCGCGACCAGCTCGGATCCACCCGAACCGGCGACGACAGCCAGTGCCTCCGCGATCATGCGCTCCGCCGAGGCGAGGACCTCGTCGTAGCGTCGTTCCGCCTCCCGATGCACCCAGCCGATGGAGCTGCCGGGGAGGATGTCATGGAACTGCTGCAGCAGCACGACCTCCCAGAGCGCGTCGAGTTCGTCATACGGGTAGTCGGCACCACGCAGCGCCGCAGCCGTCGCCCAGAACTCGACCTCACGCAGGGCGTGCTCACTGCGCCTGTTGCCCCGCTTCGTCCTGGCCTGAGAGGTGTAGGTGCCTCGATGGAATTCGAGATACATCTCCCCCGTCCACACCGGAGGATCGGGATATTCGGCCTCGGCGGCCTCGAAGAAACGGCGCGGCGTCGACAGTGTCACGGTCGGAGACCCCTCCAGCGAACGCAGGCGTGCGGCCGCGGCGAGCATCTCGCGATTGGGTCCTCCGCCGCCGTCACCGTAGCCGAACGGCACGAGCGAGGTGTTCGCGCGGCCCTTCTCGGCATACTGGGCCTCGGCGCGCGCCAGTTCCTCTCCGGAGAGCTGTGCGTTGTACGTGTCCACCGGCGGGAAATGCGTGAAGATCCGGGTGCCGTCCATGCCCTCCCACTGGAAGGTGTGATGCGGCATCCGGTTCGACTCGTTCCACGACATCTTCTGCGTCAGCATCCATCGCGATCCGGCCGCCCGCGCGATCTGCGGCAGCGCCGCGGAGTATCCGAAAGAATCCGGCAGCCAGACATCCAACGGTTCGACTCCGAACTCCTCGAGGAAGAACCGCTTGCCGCGGATGAACTGCCTCGACAGCGCCTCACCGCCGGGCATGTTGGTGTCCGACTCGACCCACATCCCGCCCGCCGGGACGAAGCGTCCCTCGGCGACCGCGCGACGCAACCTCTCGAACAGCTCCGGTTGGAACCGCTTCATCCACGCGTACTGCTGCGCCGACGACGCGGCGAAAGCGAAGTCCGGGTCCTCCTGCTGCAGCGAGAGGACGTTCGAGAACGTCCGTGCCACCTTCCGCTGCGTCTCGCGCACCGGCCACAGCCACGCCGAGTCGATGTGCGCGTGGCCGACCGCGTGCACGCGATGCGCCGACGCTGCGGCCGGATGCGACAGCACTCCGACGAGCTCTGCCCTGGCGGCTGCCGCAGAGCCGGCGATGTCCTCGGGGTCGGCGGCGTCGATCGCGCGTTCGAGCGCCCGCAGGATCTCGGCGCGCCGCGACGACTGCGCGGGAAGCTCGTGCATCAACGAACGCAGCACCACGACATCCTGCAGGAGCTCCCACGCCGTCACGTCGAGGACGGCGACGTCGGCCTGCCGGAAGACGTAGAGGGGGGATTCCCCCGCCGTGTGCCACTCACCCAGCGTGGTGGGCCGGAAGAGCCGGAACCCTTCGGCCACGTCGGGGTTCGCCGCGGCCTCCAGGTAGAACTCGAACGAGTCTCCGGCGGCACCGTCGAGCGGGACGTAGGAGTTGCGGGGCTCGACGGCCTTGACGATCGATCCGTCAGGGCGATAGACGGTGCCCTCGGCCTGGAATCCGGGATCCGCCGTATTGAAGCCCAGATCCAGCAGCAGCTCTGCCCGCTGTCCCTCGCCGACGGCGGGGATCACCCCGGTGATGCGCAGCCACATCGTGCTCCATGCCCGACCCCACGGCGTCCCCACCTCGAAGTCCGCGAACCGCTGCTGCACCGCCTCGGCGAAGGGCACCGGCTCTCCGGGAGCCGTCCACGCCGCAAGTTCGAGCGCCACCGCTCCGGCGTACACGGCGGGACGCAACCGCTCCTCCACGAAGCGCTCGAGGCGCGCGTCGACGAGCACGGAGTTGTCATGCATCGGTGGTCCGATCGCTGAGGGGGAATGACAGATAATACATCGATTGGAGTTATTTCTGTCAAGCGTTCGCCACGGATCCCTCGCCTGCGGAATCCCGCTCAGTGATCGAGCAGCAGAGTCGATGCTCGCGGGCTCAGCACCGCGTCGAGCACCACGCAACCGGCCCCCACAGCGGCGACATCGTCACCGACGACCGTTCCGTCCACAGGCAGCGAGCGCACCGAGCGTGTGGCACTCGCCTGTTCGAGCAGGTCGGGGATCTCTCGCAGATAGACCTCGGCCAGCCGCGACCAGAACGGGCCGCCGAACACCACACGATCCACGTCGAGCATGTTGGTCAGGGCAGCTGTCAGCACCGACATGTGCGCCGCCGCCTGCCGCAGCACACCGTCGGCGAGCGCATCACCCTCGGCCGCCCGTCGACACAGCTCGGTGAAGCGCGTGTCGACCACCTCGACATCGCTCACCTCGACATCGTCGCGGAACACTCCCGCTCGCTCCGCCTGCGCGACGATCGCCTGCGGCGTGCAGACGACTTCGACGCAGCCGCGGGAGCCGCAGGTGCACGGCGGTCCGTCCGGGTCGACGATGAGGTGTCCGACCTCTCCGATGTTGCGGGTGCTTCCGGGGACCGCTTCCCCGTCTCTGACCAGCGCCGCACCGATGCCGGTACCCAGATACACGAACACGAACGAGTCATCGGCCGACGCCCTCCGCGTCCAGAGCTCGCCCACCGCGGCGGCGGTCGTGTCCTTCTCGAGCACCACGGGGAGACCGATCGCCTCGGCCAGCACCGAGCGAAGCGGCACCCGGTTCCAGCCGAGCAGCTTGGGCGGATCGATCACGGTGCCCTTCTCCGCGTCGAGCGGGCCGGGGGCCGCGACCCCCACACCGGCGATCGATGCCCGGTCGACGCCCGACACCGTGATGAGGGCGTCGATCGTCGCCGCCATGGCCTGGACGATCCGGCGCGGCTCCATGGCCGGGGTGCGCACACCGACACGCCGCACGACCGCACCGGAGAGGTCGAGGAGCACGAAAGTCATGATGGCGGGGTCCAGATGCACCCCGACCGAGAACCGGCTGTCCGCGACGAGCCGCAGCGTGACCCGGGGCTTGCCCGGTCCGTTGATGGTGCGCCCGGCCTCGCGGATGAGGCCTTCGTCGAGCAGCCGCCGCGTGATGTTGGTGACGGTCTGGGCCGACAGGCCCGTCGCCTCGGCGAGCTCGATCCGGCTCGATCCGTCACCGGACTGCCGGATGGCCTCCAGCACGACGGACTGGTTGAAGTCGCCCATCCGCGGAAGATTCGTGCCCCGGCGCGTTCCCATCGTCCAATGATCCCCCATTGCCGGGGAAATCGTGTCCCCCAAAATACCTACAGACAACGATTGGAAGAACCTTCAGACTGAGTGAGACGCTTCGCGTTCGGCTGGTCTCTCTGTCCCAGGGTAGACAGACGCTGATCGGCCACCAGCGGACGGTTTTCGGGTAACTGTCCGCACGGCGAGGGGCAGGCGGATACGCCGCCCCTCGCCCACTCTCTCTACCGCCTCGACTCCGGTCTCCTCCCCCACCGGAGCCGAGGGGCGGCGCGCCGCGTCGGGCGGCGATCAGACCGCAGCGGCTTCCCTCAGGATCTCGTGCCACAGGTCGACGGAATCGTCGTCCCCGGAGGCGCGGGTGCCGGCGCGGCCGACCACGGTCACGGCGACGCGCGGGTCGCGGGACGAGCGGATGATGAGGCGAGCGCTCTCCGCGCGGGTGAGCACGGCGGCCAGCTCATCTCTGATCTCGACCCGACGCGCCGCCTCGATACCGTCGAAACCGCCTTCGTCGAACACCGTCACGACAGCGCCGCGGCGACGCGCGGCTTCGATCGCGTTCCGCACCGCGTCGTTGAGCAGGTCCGCCCCGCGCAGCTCATCCCGCAGTCGCCCCTCGGCCAGACGCGCATCCAGGCGCTCCTGATCGTCCAGCGCTCCACGAGACGCCACCACACGGCTCAGGACGGGCCCCGCGACGGCCAGAGCGAACTGCGTGCGCAGGCGGCGTTCACGCTGACGCACCCGCTGCGTGGCATGCCAGGCCGAGACCGCCTGCTGGATCTCGGCGAGGCGCTCGGTGTCGCGGACCGCTCGGTCCCAGAACATGACGAGCAGTCGGGCGACGACGACCCACATGATCGAGCCCACCAGACCGAGGCTCAGCGCCACGCCCAGGCCCAGATAGGCGGACGTCGCCGCCACCAGGACCGCGAGTGTCGCCCAGCCGACGAGGAACCGACGACGGACGACGCACACGACCCCGAGCAGGCCGAGTGCGCCGATGTACCAGGTGGCGAACGGCGCCGTGCGGTCGGCGGGATCGAGCGCGAACGTGACCAGCGCCGGGATGACGGCGCTCGCCAGCAGCGCGAGCACGGCCGACCACAGAGGCATCCGCACCGAATTGGCGCTGCCGAGGATCGCGACGTTGACCACGACGAGATAGAGACCGATCGCGAGGACCATCACCAGCGGTGCGGTCGGTTGCTCGATCCACCAGATGCCGCGCGCGACGAAGTACAGCGCGAAGCCGACGGCGAGGGAGGTGGCGACGCTGCGGACGGTGCGGTTCACGAGCGCTCCCACCCCAGGACCACGATCGTGCCGTGGTCGTCGGACCGGATCTGCGCGGTGCCGGCGACACCGGCCATGCGAGCGAGGATGGAAGCCCGGATGCCGAGACGATCCGCGCCGATGCTGTCGACATCGAAACCCGGCCCGGCATCGGACACCGTCACGGCGATCCCCTCGTCGCCATGACCCTCGGCGATGATGTGCAGGCCCCGCCCGCCGGCATGAGCGACGGCGTTGCCGATGGCCTGACGCGCGGCGAGCACCAGGGCCCGGGCGGCGCGACCCGGAATCAGCCCGATGCCGCCCCGCTCCTCGACGATCGCATCGGCGCCGAGTTCGGAGAGCGCGCGACGCAGCTCCACCACGATCTGCGCCGTCCCGATCGGCTCATCGCTCCCCTCCTGCGCCACCGCGACCTCGGTATTGGCGAGTCGGGTGAGCGCTTCGCGCGCCATCGCGACCGCGAGCTCCTTCGCCCGCTCGCCCTCCGCACGCTCGGCGGCGATCAGCGCCGCCAGGACGCTGTCGTGCATGAGCGCCGACATGGCCACCCGCTCCTCCTCTGCGGCAGCGGCAGCGGCGGCGGTCGAGTACGACGAGACGGCCTGACCTCTGGCCTCGTCCACACCGGCGGCGACCGAGCGGAACATCCAGCCGAGCGCGATCATGACCACGCCCAGGATCAGCGTGAACGACACGTCGAAAGCGGTCGTCACCCAGAACTCCCGCGAGAACTCGCCCTGAACGAGTCGGACGTACCCGTAGACGAACGGCATCCCCGCCGCCCAGGCGAACTGGAGCCGCAGCGGGAACGCGAGCATCGCCGCGACCACGCCGACGTTGACGAGGAAGAAGATCCACGGCTGATCGCCCGCGCTCTTGTCGGTCGGATCGACGACGCTCGGCCAGGCGGCCAGGGCCAGGACGTAGATCACGGCGAAGACGCCGGAGAAGAGGCGTACACCGCGTCCGATCAGACAGGCCACGAGCATCGCAGCCAGGGGCACGAACACCGCGGCCAGGATCACGACATCCCCCGCATCGGCCCGCATCGGAGAACTCAACGCGGCGATCAGGGCCTGCACGCCGAGCGCGGCCGAGCCGATCGCCACCACGATCGCGAGGATCCGCTCCATGCGCTTGCCGGTGAAGCGCTCGAACTCGGTGTCCGCGCTGCCGGGAGAAGGGATCTTGCTCCAGGCATCGCGGATGCTGAGCGGATCAGCGGGCACTCGGCGCCCCGTCGGCCGCGACGATCCCGTCCTCCATGGCCCGACGGAGGAGGTCGACCTTGGTGGGTGCGGGGCGACCGACCTCGACGTACTTCACGCGGACGCGGGTGATGTTCTCCTTGGCCGTCGAGTACGCGACGCCGAGGCGTTCGGCGACCGCCTTCAGCGGCAGCCCCGTGGCGTAGAGCCGGAGCACCTCGCGCTCGCGAGTGGAGAGCTGGGCGTCGGCGAAGGCCCGATCCCCGTCGACGGCACTGGCCCATTCGACGTTGTTGAGCGCCTCGCCCTGAGCGACGGTGCGGATCGCATCCAGCACGTCGTCGAGAGCGGACGACTTGCTGACGACACCGGCGGCCCCGGCGGCGAGCGCCTCGCGCACCGCTGCGGGACGGTCCGCGACGCTGTGGATGACGACGCTCGCGCCGTCGTTCACGAGCGAGGTCACGTTCTCGGTCACGGTCGAACCGTCACCGAGAGTGAGGTCGAGCACGACCACGTCGGCCGGAGCGGACGCGGAGGCCACTCGCCACTCGAGGTAGGAGACGACCGTGCTGCCGGAGAAGACCACCGTCTGCGAATCGCGCGCGCACGCGGCCTCGAGGCCGAGGCGAACGGACTCGTGATCGTCGATGAGTGCGACCCTGCTCATCCACCCAGCCTAGTGAGTACCCGGCGGCGGCCCGGATCGGTCACCGGGTGAGGAGCGCGACGACCTCGAAGTGGTGCGAGTGCGGGAAGAGGTCGAAGCCGCGCAGGCGGTCGACCTTCCACCCGAGGGTACGGAACGTCCCGAGGTCTCTGGCGAGGGCCACCGGGTCGCACGCGACGTATGCGATGGCCTCCGGCGCGAGGGCGTGCACCGCGTCGACGACCTGGCGCCCGGCCCCGGCACGCGGCGGGTCGAGGATGACCGCTCCGGTGCGCCCCCCGCTCTTCTGCGTGGAGAGGAAGCGATCGACGCGCGCGGTCACGGCCTTCACATCGAGCGGGGCGAGGTTCGCGGCTGCGTGCTGCGTGGCCCGCGCGCTCGACTCCACCGTGACGATGTCGGTGCCGCCGAGGTCGGCGAGCGTCGCCGCGAAGAGCCCGACACCGCCGTAGAGGTCGTAGTGCGTCTTCTGCTCGTCGACGTGCCCCTCGAGCACGCCGTAGACCGCGGCGTCGAGCACGGACGCCGCGCGCGGGTGCACCTGCCAGAAGCCCGTCGCATCGACCTGGAAGCGGCGGTCGCCGACGACTTCCTCGATCACTTCCGGTGTCGGACGGCGACGGAAGCCGCGAGCGACCTTCGCCGGCCGCTCGGTCTCTTCCCGCCGGATGACACGGACCTTGCCGTCAGCGGGCTCGACGAGTTCGATGCGTCCGGGTGCCTCGCCGTGCAGCGCGAGCGCGGCCTCGGCGATGGCAGGACGGGAGAGCGGGTAGCTGGTGACGGGGATCACGCGGTGGCTGCGCGCAGCGAACGGACCGACCTCACCGGACTCATCGACGTGCAGGGTGACGCGGGTGCGCCAGCCGGTGCCGTCACCGGAATCGACGGCCTCGATCTCGGGAGCGACGAGGCCTGATCCCGCGAACCGGTCGAGCGCCTCGGTCAGCACCTGGCGCTTGAGCACCCGCTGGTGCCCGAGGTCGATGTGGCCGAGATCGGCTCCGCCCGGGCGGTCCGCCGGATCACGGGAGAGATCGGCCTCGGCCCAGATGTGCGGGCGGCGGTGCTCCGAGGCGTCGAGCACCTCGATCGTCTCGGCCCGCCAGAAGCTGCGGGTGGAGGCATCCGCCCCTTCCTGCGGGGCGATCACCCTGGCGCGCACGCGCTCCCCGGGGATCGCATCGGAGACGAAGACCACGCGGCCCTCATGGCGGGCGACGAAGGTGCCCCCGTGTGCGATGCCGGTGATGTCGAGTTCGAGCACGTCGGCTGCGGAGGAAGTCATTCTTCGAGGATACGGTGGTGGACATGCGCGTCTGCCTCGCCTCCACGTCTCCCGCTCGACTGATGCTGCTGCGGCAGGCGGGGATCGAGCCACTCACCCTGTCTCCGGACGTCGACGAGGATGCCGTAGCCGCGGCCGCCGAGGCCGAACACGGCAGCCCGCTCGCACCCGCCGAACTGGTGCTGCTCCTCGCCCGCGCCAAGGCCGCAGCGGTCGCCCGCAGTCTCGCCGAGGCGGGCGAGTTCGACGGTCTCGTGATCGGCGGTGACTCGATGTTCGCGCTCGGCGGGCGGGTCTACGGCAAGCCGTACACCGCGGAAGAGGCCACCCGACGCTGGCAGGAGATGCGCGGCGCGACCGGCATCCTGCACTCCGGGCACTCGGTGTTCCGGATCGTTCCTGGCGCCGAGCCCGTCGAGGCGACCGCCGTCGCCGAAGCGGCGGTGACCTTCGCCGCAGATGTCAGCGACGCCGAGATCGTGGCCTACGTGGCCTCGGGCGAACCGCTGCACGTGGCCGGAGCGTTCACGGTGGACAGCCTGGGCGGCGCCTTCATCACCCGGGTCGACGGCGATCCCTCGACCGTGGTGGGCATGTCCCTGTCGACCGTGCGGCGCCTGGCCGCAGAGCTCGGCGTCCAGTGGACGGACCTGTGGTCGTAGACTCCCCTCCACGTTTCCCCCTCTTTCTTGTGGGGAGTCGTCAAAGGGATCGAGTGCCTTCTCGCTAGGCTGGCAACCATGCCTGCTATCGCCAAGGTGCTCATCGCCAACCGCGGCGAGATCGCCGTACGCATCATCCGCGCCGCTCGAGACTCCGGGATCGCGTCGGTCGCCGTCTACGCCGACCAGGATCGTGATGCCCTGCACTCCCGTCTCGCGGACGAGGCGTACGCGCTCGGCGGCTCGACCAGCGCCGAGACGTACCTGCAGATCGAGAAGATCCTCTCGATCGCCCGCCGCGCCGGTGCCGACGCCGTGCACCCCGGCTACGGGTTCCTCGCTGAGAACGCCGAGTTCGCCCGCGCCATCATCGATGCGGGGATGACCTGGATCGGCCCGTCGCCCGAGGCGATCGAAGCCCTCGGCGACAAGGTGACCGCACGTCACGTCGCCGAGAAGGTCGGCGCTCCCCTC
>NZ_JAAUVO010000021.1:0-67436 GCF_012030385.1 Microbacterium sp. B19(2022) | reverse complement strand
GGGTGGGGGTCAGGCGGCCAGCGCCAGGGATCGACGGTGGCTGACGCGGTGGCCGACCCAGAAGCCGATCGCGACGAGTCCGGCCAACGCGATGCCGAGGATCCAGGGCAGGATCGACGGCGCGGCTCCGGCCGTCGCGGTGGCGAGCGTCCCGGATCCTTCCGCGATCAAACCGTTGCCCTCGGCGAGGTCGGCGGCTCCGGCTTCGAGCTTGTCGCCACCCGCGGCGAGGTCTCCCGACCCCTGCGCCACGGCATCGGCCCCGACGGCCAGCTTTCCGATGCCCGCGTCGAGATCACCGGCTCCGGACTGCAGCGTGTCGATACCGGTGGCCAGCGTGGTCGCGCCGTCGTTCAGCCGGGTCGCACCGGCGCTGAGGTTCGAGGTTCCGGCGTACAGCGACGAGGCTCCGGAAGAGAGCGTCTGCAGTCCCGATGCCAGCTTGGCGGCACCCGCCGAGAGCTGTGCGGTGCCGGACTTCAGGGTCTGCGCCCCGGCGGCGAGGGCGGGGGCTGCCTGGGGGGCGACGAGGGCGACGGTCCCGGGCCACCCCTTCGACGGATCACCGTTCACGATCGCCCCGACACCGGCCGTGACGCGCGTCGCACCGTCTGCGGCGCCGACGAGTCCCTGTGCGAGCGCCGGGGCCGCCGCCGTCGGTGCCGCCATCGCATCGACTTCCTTGTCGACGCCCGCGGCGAGCGCGGCGAGCGCCTGCAGCTTCGGGTTGGTCGGGTCGGCGGCGAGCAGACCGGCCAGGCCGTCGGCGAGCTGCTGCGAATGCCCGGGCGCGGTGGCTGCGAGGCCCTGGAGGGCAGTCTTCGTGTCGGGGTGGGCGAGGGTGCGCACCGAGGGGGTCACGCCGGCGGTCAACGTGTCGCTCAGGGTGGTCGCACCGGCGAGCACGGCGTTCGTGTATTGATGCGCACCGTCGACCCCAGCCGCGAGCTTCGCTGCTCCCGTCGCGACGGTCTGCGCTCCGGCATCCGCCTTCGCCATCTTCGACGCGAGCTCCTGGGCTCCGGTGAACGCGGTCTGCGCTCCCCCGCTGACCCTGCCCGCGCCGTCCACGGCCGAGGCCGCGCCTGTGGCGAGACTTCCGGCGCCCTCCGCGAGAGTCGTCGCGCCGGTCGCCGCCTTCGTGGCCCCGTCGCTCACCTTCTGCGAGCCGTCCTGCGCGCTGGCCGCGCCGGACGCGAGGTCGTCGCTGCCTTCCGCGAGCTGATCGGCGCCGTCCGAGAGGTCGGCGGCACCCGCCGCGAGCTCGGACGAACCGCTCTTCGCCGACGTGGTCCCGTCGGCGAGTTCGGAGGCGCCGGCGGCGATCTTGTTCGTCACCACGAAGAACAGGATCACCATCGTGGCCAACAGCAGGCTGAGCACGATCACGGCGATGCGCATGCCGTTGCCGTGCGCGTGGGGTTTCGTACTCGTCATCGAGGACTCCCGGGGGTCAGTGGCGTCGTTGCCACGGGCGACTGTATGGGCGCGCCGGTACGCGACCCACGGATTTGCCGTTCGAAACCAAGTCTCAGA
Source organism: Microbacterium sp. B19(2022) (assembly GCF_012030385.1). Taxonomy (NCBI): domain Bacteria; kingdom Bacillati; phylum Actinomycetota; class Actinomycetes; order Micrococcales; family Microbacteriaceae; genus Microbacterium; species Microbacterium sp. B19(2022). The sequence goes on along the minus strand of NZ_JAAUVO010000021.1, from coordinate 65,900 downwards.
GTCGCTGGGACTCAGTTTCTTGTCGTGAGTCCACAAACGTGGCCCGGTAGCCCTTGTCGCTGTCCGGAAAACCAGCCGTAACATCGCCGACTCACTGCCCGCCTACTCTCATGCCCATGGCGAAGCAGAAGACACCCGCGTGGTCGGAAGACGGACTCAACTTCCGCACCCGCAAGTGGGTGCGCCCCGAAGATCTCAACGCGAACGGCTCGCTGTTCGGCGGCAGCCTGCTGAAGTGGATCGACGAGGAGGCGGCGATCTACGCGATCGTGCAGCTCGGCAACTACCGCGCCGTCACCAAGCACATCTCGGAGATCAACTTCGAGGCGTCGGCGGTCCAGGGCGACCTGATCGAGATCGGCCTGCAGGCCACGCATTTCGGCACGACCTCACTGACGATGCGCGCGGTCGCCCGCAACATGATCACGCGCAGGCGGATCCTCACGATCGAGAAGATCGTGTTCGTCAGCCTCGACGAAGACGGCGTGCCGACCCCGCACGGCTACCGCGAGATCACCTACGACCGCGACCGGATGCCGACCGAGCGCATCGCGACCGGGACGATCCGGCTTCCCTCGCTCTGAGCGGCGACCGCCGCGAACGCCTGGGCGAGATCGGCGATCAGGTCGTCGGCGTCTTCGAGACCGATCGAGAGACGCAGCACATCGGCCTCCGGACGCGCCTCGGGAGGCACCGGGCGATGGGTGAGGGCGGCCGGATGCTGGATCAGCGAGTCCACCCCGCCGAGCGAGACCGCGTGCGTGAACAGCGTCGTCGCCGTCGTGACGGCGGATGCCGCGGCGAACCCGCCCCGCATCCGCATCGCGATCATCGCGCCCGTCCCTCGCATCTGTCGCTCGAGGATGCCGCGCGGGTCTCCGTCGAGCCCCGGATAGAAGACCTCGGCGACCTCGGGACGGTCGATCAACCACTGCACCACCCGCCGCGCGCTCTCCTGCTGGTGCCGCACCCGCACCGGCAGGGTGGTGAGACCGCGGTGCAGCAGGTACGCCCCGAGCGGATGCAGCAGCCCCCCGGTCACCGCCCGCACGCGGCGCAGCGCCTCCGCGGTCTCTTCGCTGCAGGCGACGACGCCGGCGATGACATCGCCGTGGCCGCCGAGGTATTTGGTCGCGCTGTGCAGTGACATCGCGGCGCCCAGGTCGATCGGGTTCTGCAGGACCGGGGTCGCGAACGTGTTGTCGACCACGACCGGCACGGAACCCGCCTGGCGCACGACGTCGGCGATGTCGGCGATGTCGAGCGTGGGGTTCGCGGGGGTCTCGACGACCACGAGTCCGGTGTCGGGCCGCATGGACGCGGCCACCTCGTCGGGGTGGCAGTACGTCGTCTCGACGCCGAGCAGCCCGGAACCGAGCAGGTGGTCGGTGCCACCGTAGAGCGGACGCACCGCGACGACGTGGCGTGCGCCGGTCGCCCCCGTGTGCGCGAGGATCACGGCCGTCATCGCCGCCATGCCCGAGGCGAAGGCCACCGCAGCCTCGGCATGCTCGAGCTCGGCGAGCGCCTCTTCGAAGCGGGCGACCGTCGGGTTCCACAGTCGCGCGTAGACCATGCTGCCGTCGGCGGGCGGGCGGCCTCCGGTGGCCATCGCCTCGTAGGAGTCGCCACCGCGCTCGATGTCGGGCAGCGGATTCGTCGTCGACAGGTCGATCGGCAGCGCGTGGACCCCGAGACCCTCGAGATCGGAACGCCCGCTGTGGACGGCGACGGTGTCGGGATGCAGCGGTGCAGTCATGCCTCCACGTTGCCGGAATCGCAGAATCCGCGCAGGAACTCGACAGAACATGCAATCGTTTCGGCATTGAACGCTATTCTGTGCAGCATCCGACATCGGAAAGGCGCGCACATTGGCGAAAGCACAACTCGACGAGATCGATCTCGAGCTGCTGGCGATCCTCACTCGTGACGCCGAGACGACCAACAAGGCCCTGGCGCATCGGCTCGGCCTCGCCGAATCGACCTGCGCGCACCGCGTGCGGGCGCTGCGCGAACGGGGCGTGATCCGCGACACCCGCATCCGCGTCGACGGCACAGCCCTCGGGTTCCCGCTGCAGGCGATCATCAAGGTGCGCCTCGCGAACCACACCGGCGCCAAGGTGACGGCGCTGTTCGACGCGCTCGCCGGCGTCCCGCGGGTACTGCAGGTGTTCCACGTGGCAGGGGTCGACGACTTCCTGTTGCACGTGGCGGTCGAAGACGCGACGGCCCTCCGCGACATCGTGCTGGAGCACATCACGGTGCACCCGGTCGTGCGCGGCACCGAGACCCAACTCGTCTTCGAGCTGCGCGACGGACCGGGCGTCCTGCCGCGGTGACCACGGGATCCGGATGACCTGCGCGAAGATGGAATGCACGTCCGCACCGGAGCAAGGGAGCACCATGAGCCGCAGCGCCACCGCCGCCACGCACACCATTCGCGAGATGCGGGACTTCCTCTTCGCGAACGCCACCGACTACGCCGCGGCCCGTGCGGGGTTCACCTGGCCCGAGGTCGACGAGTTCAACTTCGCGCTCGAGTGGTTCGACGTGATCGCCGGCGAGAACCCCGACCGGCCTGCGGTGCAGATCGTCGAGGCCGACCTGAGCCTGCGCACCTGGACCTACGGCGAGCTCTCGACGCGCTCCGATCAGGTCGCGGCCTGGCTCACCGGTCTCGGCATCCGCCGCGGCGACCACGTGATCGTGATGCTGAACAACACGATCGAGCTGTGGGAGGTGATGCTGGCGATCACGAAGATCGGCGCCGTGTCGATCCCGACCTCCACGCTGCTCTCCGCCTCCGATCTCGCATACCGCGTCGAACACGGTCGTGCCGGCGCGGTCATCACCCTCGGCCCGCTCGCCGACCGGCTCGCGGACATCGACCCCGGCATCCTCCGCATCGGCGTCGGCGACGGCATCCCTTCCGAGTGGGCGCGCTTCGCCGACTCGACCGCCGCACCGATCGCCTTCGAGCCCGATGGTCCGACCCCCGCGACCGACACCGCCCTGCTCTACTTCACCTCGGGCACCACGAACCGGCCGAAGCTCGTGCAGCACACCCACGTCTCGTACCCGGTCGGGCACCTGTCGACCATGTGGTGGCTCGGCGTGCGGCCCGACGACGTGCACCTCAACATCTCGTCCCCCGGCTGGGCGAAGCATGCGTGGTCGAGCTTCTACTCCCCCTTCCTGGCCGAGGCGACCGTGTTCGTCTACAACTACGACCGCTTCGACGCGAACACCCTCATGCAGGTCATGGACACCCACCACGTGTCCACCTTCTGCGCACCGCCGACGGTGTGGCGGATGCTGATCCAGGCCGACCTCGCGCGTCTCACCCACCCGCCGCGCGAGCTGGTCGGCGCGGGCGAGCCGCTGAACCCGGAGGTCATCGACCGCGTGCGCGACGCCTGGGGCGGCACGATCCGCGACGGCTTCGGACAGACCGAGATGACGGCCTGCATCGGCAACTCCCCCGGCCAGACCGTCAAGGTCGGCTCGATGGGACGACCTCTGCCCGGCTACCCGGTCGTGCTGCTCGATCCGGTCACCGGAGAGATCGTCAAGGGCGAGGGAGAGATCGCGCTCGATCTGTCGCAGCCGCCGCTCGGACTCATGGCCGGGTACTACGACGACCCCGAGAAGACGGCGGAGTCACGGGTGGGCGGCTTCCACCACACCGGCGACATCGCGGTGCGCGACGACGACGGCTACCTCACCTACATCGGTCGCTCGGACGACGTGTTCAAGGCCTCCGACTACAAGATCTCGCCCTTCGAACTCGAGTCCGTGCTGCTCGAGCACGACCTGGTGATCGAGGCGGCCGTGATCCCGAGCCCCGACCCGACGCGGCTGGCGGTGCCGAAGGCGTACGTCTGCCTGACCCCGGATGCCGCGGGCGGCGCGGAAGACGCCGCCCGTGCGATCTTCACCTACGCGCACGCACGCCTGTCGTCGCACCTGTGGGTGCGGATCATCGAGTTCGTCCCCGAGCTGCCGAAGACGATCTCCGGAAAGATCCGTCGCGTCGAGCTGCGCGCTCGAGAGGCGGCGCGGGTCGAGTCCGGCGACGAGACCGGACAGCACCGCGACCGCGATTACCGCTGAGCGCTCAGGACACGACCGGGATCGACGCCGTCGCGGCGGACTTCGTCGCGAGCGTCGGCTTCGACACCGCGGCGGGCTTGACCGTAGACGCGGCGCGCGGCAGTGCATCAGCCGCCGCCTCGTCGGTCCGCCCGACTCCGGCCGCATTCACGATGGCCCGCACGACACCGCCGATGACGAGCATCGCCACGAGCGAGGAGCACGCAAGTATCAGCGGCAACCACTGCTGTGCGAACGACGCGGTGAAGCTCATCAGCGCGCCCACGATCCACACGCCCACCGCACCCCCGGTCAGACCACCGGAACCGCGGATGACCGCGACCGCAGCGACGATCGCACAGGCACCGGCGATGGCCGCACCCACGTAACCGATCGGCACCATCACTTCGGCCAAATCGTTGGCCACTCTCATTGTCGTCATGACGACCCCCCGGTCCAGCGGAAACTCCGCTACCTCGACACTAGAAGTGTGTCGCGGAAAGGCCATCCGTCTCAAGTCCCATCTGCATCATCCTGCAGACGGAGATCTGCCGACGCGGAACACGGAGCGGGGCGGGGTCAGCGGCGGCTCGGCCACCGCAGACGACGGGGGCGGACGACGCGCAACGGCTGGGTGACGACGGCATCCACGACCATCGAGCCGTCGGTGGGTCCGACGATCGCGATCGCCGAGGTCTCGGTGGCCTCGGCCGGCGCGACCGGAAGCCGTCCGAGCTCGCGGTGTGCGCGCACGTAGGCCGGGACCAGCAGCACGATCGCGCCCACCCAGGCGAGCGGGTTGCTCAGCGCGACGCCGTCGAACCCGATCCATGCGCCCAGCACGATGGCCGCACCCACGCGCATCACCAGCTCGATCACGCCGGTCACGGTCGGCACGAGTGTGTGGCCGAGCCCCTGCAGCGCGCCGCGCAACACGAACAGCATGCCGAGCGCCCAGTAGCCGCAGCCGTTGATGATGAGCATCCGGTGGGCCATGTCGACCACGTCGTCCGACCCCGCACCGATGAACAGCCGCACCATCGGGGCGCCGAACGCGATCAGCAGGCCACCGAGCACCACACCGGCGGCGACCGCCATCCAGGTCGCCTCGACGACTCCGCGCCGGATGCGGTCGGGGCGGCGGCCACCGTGATTCTGCGCGGCGTACATCGAGACCGCGAGGCCCAGCGACGACAGCAGCGCGACCGCGAGGCTGTCGACGCGGGACCCGGTCGTGTAGGCGGCGACCGCATCGGCCCCGAGGGTGTTCAGCGCCACCTGCACCGTGAGCGTGCCGATCGCGATGATCGACGCCTGGAAGCCCATGGGCAGGCCGAGGCGCAGGTGCTCGGCGATGTCGCCAGCGGTGATCCGCCAGTCGGCACGACGCAGGTGCAGCATCGGCAGACGTCGGCGGACGAACTCGAGGCACAGCGCCACCGAGACGGCCTGTGCGACCACGGTCGCGAGCGCGGCGCCGCCGACACCCCACTCGAGGGGACCGACCATCAGCACGACGAGCCCGACGTTCAGCACGCACGAGACGGTGAGGAACACCAGCGGCGTCTTGGAGTCGCCGATCGCGCGGATGATCGCGGACAGGTAGTTGAAGAACATCGTCGCGCCGGCACCGAGGAAGCTGATCTGCGTGAAGATCGTGGCCTCGGCCATCAGCTCGGGCGGCGTCTGCAGCAGCGCGAGGATCGGGCCCGCGAGGAGTGGTGCGGCGACCGTCAGGATCACGCTCGTGATGGCGCTGAGGAGCACTCCCGTGGCCACCGAACGGCGCACGGCCGCATCGTCGCGCGCCCCGAAGGCCTGCGCGATGGGGATCGCGAATCCACTCGTCAGACCCCAGGCGAAACCGAGCAGGAGGAACAGCAGGCTGCCGGTGGCGCCCACCGCCGCGAGGGAGGTGACGCCGAGGTGCCGTCCGACGACGATCGCGTCGGCGAACTGGTACAGCTGCTGCACCACGTTGCCGAGGAGCAGCGGGATGGAGAAGGCGAGGATGACGCGCCACGGGCGGCCCGTGGTGAGAGAGGTGGCCATGAAGGAGCGGCTCGCAGAACTGGGGGATGGATCGGGGCTCGGCAAGCCTATCGAATCGATTCGGCGGAGCGGTATCCCCGATCTCGATTCTGTCGGTCGGGCAGGTGGAAGGTACCGTCGGAGCCGAACTGTCGACGGAGACCGGAGGACGAGAGTGACGAAGCAGCACCCGGGGGGAACCGGAAGCACGCACGATGCCGATGCCGACGGGGAGGAGCAGCACCTGCGGCGAGCGCTGAGCAACCGCCACATCCAGCTGCTCGCGATCGGTGGAGCGATCGGAACCGGCCTGTTCATGGGCAGCGGCAAGACGATCTCGGTGGCAGGACCATCGGTGATCTTCGTCTACATGATCATCGGCTTCATGCTGTTCTTCGTCATGCGGGCGATGGGCGAACTGCTGCTGTCGAACCTCAAGTACAAGTCGTTCAGCGACTTCGCGAGCGATCTGCTCGGGCCGTGGGCGGGATTCTTCACCGGGTGGACCTACTGGTTCTGCTGGGTGGTCACCGGCGTCGCCGATGTGATCGCGATCGCCGGCTACACGGATGCACTCATCCCCGGCATCCCGCTGTGGATCCCCGGCGTCCTCGTGATCGTGATCCTGCTCGCCCTGAACCTGCCGACCGTCGCCGCATTCGGGGAGATGGAGTTCTGGTTCGCGCTCATCAAGATCGTGGCGATCGTGGCGCTCATCGTCACCGGTCTGGTCATGATCTTCACGGGCTTCCAGCACGATGCGGGGACTGCGAGCTTCTCGAACCTGTGGGAGCACGGCGGCATGTTCCCGCACGGCTTCATGGGCTTCGTCGCCGGCTTCCAGATCGCGGTGTTCGCGTTCGTCGGCATCGAGCTGGTCGGCACCGCGGCCGCCGAGACCAAGGACCCGAAGCGCAATCTGCCGAAGGCGATCAACGCGATCCCGATCCGCATCCTGCTCTTCTACGTGGGCGCACTCATCGTGCTGATGGCGGTGACCCCGTGGACCGAGTACGTCGCCGGCGAGAGTCCGTTCATCGCGATGTTCGCCCTCGCCGGACTCGGCATCGCGGCGACGGTCGTGAACCTGGTCGTGCTGACCTCGGCGATGTCGAGCGCCAACTCCGGCATCTACTCGACCTCGCGCATGGTGTTCGGCCTCGCACAGGACGGGGATGCCCCGCGGATCTTCGGTCGGCTCTCGCGTCGCCGGGTGCCGCAGAACGCCCTGTTCCTCTCGTGCATCCTGCTGCTGTCCGGCGTCGTGCTGCTGTACGCGGGCAAGGACATCGGCACGGCCTTCGACATGGTGACCACGGTCTCGGCGCTGTGCTTCATGTTCGTGTGGACGATCTTCCTCTGCAGCTACCTCGTGTACCGACGCACCCGCAAGGATAAGGTCGCCGCATCGACGTTCCGGATGCCGGGCGGGGTGTTCATGGTCTACGTGGTGCTCGCGTTCTTCGTCTTCGTCCTGTGGGCGCTCACGACCCAGCCCGACACGCTGACCGCGCTGCTGGTGACGCCGATCTGGTTCGTGCTGTTGTTCGTGGCGTGGCTGTTCGTGCGGAAGTCGCCGAACCACCTGACTCGGCACGCGGCGCACATCGCGCACCTGCGCGACGACTCGGTCGAGGCGGACACGGACTGAGCTCCCCCGCTCAGAGGAGCCCGGTGTCGCGGGCGATCGCGATGGCGCGGGCGCGACTGTCGGCGCCGAGCTTCTCGAACACGTGCACGAGGTGGGTCTTCACGGTGGCCTCGGTCACGAACAGGGTCTTCGCGATCTCGCGGTTCGATGCGCCCGTGTCGAGCAGCCGGAGCACGTCGAGCTCGCGGTCGGTCAGGCGCACCCGCGGCGCACGCATGACCTGCACGACGCGCGCGCTGAGTTCGGGGGTGAGCACGAGCCCGCCGGACGCGGCCTGGCGGATCGCCCGCACGATGTCGTCCGGTGCGACATCCTTGAGCAGGTAACCGGCTGCTCCCGCCTCGATCGCCCCGAGGATCTCGGCGTCGCGGTCGAAAGTCGTCAGGATCAGCACGGCCGGAGCCGGGTCCTGCGCGCGCAGCGCGGCGGTCGTCTGCACGCCGTCCATGCCCGCGCCGAGCCGCAGATCGCAGAGCACGACATCAGGATGCAGGTGCCGGGCGAGAACCACGGCTTCCTCTCCGGAAGCCGCCTCGCCGATCACCTCGACGTCGTCGCGGTGATCGAACAGCGAGCGCACCCCGGCCCGGACGATGGGGTGATCGTCGACGAGCAGCACGCGAACCGGAGTCATCCCTCGCCTCCGGTCCGTCGCCCCTGCGCCATGCCGCCGAGCGGGACATGTGCCGAGAGCGCGGTGCCGTCGCCCGGAGCGCTCTCCACATCGAGTCCTCCGCCGAGCTCCCGCAGCCGTGCCCGCATCGAGCGCAGCCCGTAGCCGCCGCCCTGGCCGCCGACGCCGCCCTGCGCATCCCAGTGCCTCGCGTCGAACCCGATGCCGTCGTCGACGATGTCGAGCCGCACCGCGTCGCCCGCATCGGCCAGGGTCACCACCACGCGCGACGCGGATGCGTGGGAGCGGACGTTCGCGAGGGCCGACTGCGCCGTCCGCAGCAGGGCGACCTCGGCGTCGATGCCAAGCGCCGGCAGGTCGTCGTCGGCGTGCAGGGTCGCCTCGATCCCGGTCTCGTCGATCAGGCGCTCCAGCATGCGGGCGAGCGCGTCGCCGAGGGCCGTGGATTCGAGTTCGGCCGGCATCAGCGCGTTCACGATGCGTCGCGCATCGGCCAGCCCTTCGACGGAGAGCGCGTCGATCTGCTCGAGCGCGCGATTACTCTGCGCGGGATCGTCCGCCTCCAGGGCGGAGCGCGCCAGCATCCCGATCGACGACACGCTCTGCGCGATCGTGTCGTGGATGTCGCGCGAGACCCGGGTGCGCTCCTCGCTCGCCCCCGACTCGCGCTGCGTGCGGGCGAGTTCGTCCTGGAGCGCCGACATCTCCTCCTGGGTCGCGACGAGCGAGGCGATCAGTCGACGGCGCTCCCTCCCGTCGCGGACGAGCTCCAGATAGCCGCGAGACATTCCCAGCGCGAAGACGCCGCCGACGAGCGGCCCGATCACGTTCGCGTAGCTCGTGGTGCCGGTGTGCAGCAGCGGGGCAGTCACCACGACGGCGAGGATCGCCACGCTGAGCAGCAGCGCCCACCGCAGACGCATCACGAATCCGGCCAGCAGCCACAGCGGGAAGGCGAGCCACACGAACTCCGGCGAGACGACGACCGCGCCGAGCCAGATGAGCGTCAGCCCGAGCAGCCACCAGGTCGCCAGACGACGATCCGAGGTGCGCTCGCTGAGCAGCAGCCCGCCGCCGTACCAGCCGAGGAACACGAGCGAGAGGGCGAGGACCCACGGCAGCGGAACCCCATCGACCGCGGCACGCCAGGCGCCGATCACGAGCAGCACGACCGTGATCAGGGTCTGCCCGATCCGGATCGACCCGACCAGGCTCGCCCAGGTACGCGGCGCGCGGAAGCCGGCCGCCCGCTCGGAGCGGGCGGTGCGCTCAGCCCGCGTCGGGAGAGGTGGCGACTGCGGCATCCTCGTATTCTCCCCCGTGCGGTCGATCTGCACCTCGATCGGCGCGGGATCCGTCGCGCCCCACACTCCCCGGCCACCACATCCGATCGCCGACGATGGCGAAGAGCGCGGGCACGATCAGGGTCCGCACGACGAAGGTGTCGACGAGCACACCGATCCCGACGATGAGCCCGATCTGACCGAGCGTGACCAACGGAAGCAGTCCGAGCGCGGCGAACACGGCGGCGAGCACGACGCCGGCGCTGGTGATCACGCCACCTGTCGCGGTGAGCGCCACCACCATCCCCTGCCGGGTACCGACGGTGCGTGCCTCGACCCGCGCCCGGTGGACCAGGAAGATCGTGTAATCGATGCCGAGTGCCACCAGGAACAGGAACGACAGCAGCGGCACCTGCAGGTCGAGCGCGTCCCATCCGAACAGCATCCGGCTCAGCCAGGTGCCCGCACCGATCGCCGCGACCGCGCTGAGGATGTTCACGGCGAGCAGCAGCACGGGCGCCACCAGGGAGCGCAGCAGCAGGAGGAGCACGAGCAGACTGACCGCGAGCACGAGCGGGACGATGAGCTGCAGGTCGCGCCGGTTGCCCTCACGGGCGTCGAGATCCGCAGCGACCGGTCCGCCCACGACGGCATCGGCACCGGGTGTCGCCGCCGCCGCGCCCCGCACTTCCCGGACGAGATCGAGGCTCTCGGTCGTGCCGGGCGCCGGCTCTCCAACGACGAGCAATCGGGTGAGCGTGCCGTCGGCGCTCTCCCCCGTCGCGGACACCCGGAGCACACCGGGCACGTCTTCGACCGCGGCAGTGAGCGCCTCGACCTCTGCCGTGTCGCCGATCACGATCATCGGCTGCGCCTCGCCGGCGGGGAAGTGCTCGCCGAGCGCCGTGAGCCCTGCCGCCGACTCCGACTCGACCCGGAACTTCTCGACCTGCGTGAGACCGACGGATGCTCCGGCGAGGCCACCCGCGAAGACTCCGAGAAGCGCGAGCCCGCCGACGAGCGGCACCCACGGACGGCGGGAGACCCGCGTCGCCACCGCTCCCCAGGCGCGCCCGGTCACGGCGCCGTCGCCGACGCGCGGCGCGAAGGGCCAGAAGATCCGTCGACCGCACACGGCGAGAGCCGGCGGAAGCACCAGCAGCACCGCGGCGAGCGCGATGAGGAGGCCGACGGCCGAGGCGATGCCGAGCCCGCGGGTGCCGGGGATCACGGCGAACGCGAGCGTGGAAAGGGCGAGGACCACGGTCACGTTCGAGGCGACGATGGCGGGCACGGTCGCGCGCCAGGCGGCGACCAGTGCGCGCCGGTGGTCGGTGTCTCGTGCGAGCTCTTCGCGATAACGGGAGATGAGCAGGAGGGCGTAGTTCGTCCCGGCCCCGAACACGAGCACACTCACGATCCCGGAATCGAACTGCAGGCCGAGCCCCGCCCCGATAGCCGCCGTCGCCTTGTTGGCCAGCTGGTCGGCGAGGGCGACCACCATGAGCGGGATCATCCAGAGCACGGGCGAGCGGTAGGTGACGATGAGCAGCAGCGCGACGATACCGAGCGTCACCATCAGCAGCGTGAAGTCGGCACCATCGAACGCGGAGGCGACGTCCACGCCGAACGCGGGGCCACCCGTGACCTGCACGCTCACCCCGTCGATCGGGTGCTCGGCCACGCTGTCGCGCAGGCCGTGCACGGCATCCGCGGCGGCATCGTCTTCGGCCTCGTCCAGGGTCAGCGTCGCCTGGATCACCGCTGCCTGCCCGTCGTCGCTGACGATCGGACCCCGCGGTGCGACCCCCGTCTGCGCCTCGACATCGGTGGCGAGGGATCCGAGTGCAGCGAGGTCTGCATCGCCGAGGCGTCCGCCGTCATCGCGAGCCGCGACCAGCAGCACCGCGTGCTCGTCCGCGTCGGGGAACTGCTCGGCGAGCGCCGCCGCCCGAGCCGATTCGGAGTCCGGCGGAGCCACGTCGTTGCCCGAGGGGAGCGATGCGCGACCGAGCGCGCCGAGGAGCGCCGTGAAAGCCACGACCGCGATCAGCAGGGAGATCCACCCGCCGCGTCGAGAGGTGAGCCACAGCGGAAGGGAGCGGAGGGTGCGGAGCATGGGTCCAGTCCAGCCGCGACGGCGCCGAGGAGGATCGGGCGGGAGGGTGAGACGCGTCTCCATCGTTCGATGGATGCTCCGTACCGCCGCGGGAGGTTCCCGCGAACGGGGTTCCCTCAGGCCCTCCCTCATCGCGGCCTCCGGGCGTAGCGTCGGATCGACGGCCGCGGATCGCATCCGCGGCGAAGACGAAAGGACAGCTCATGCACACTCGCACTCTCGGACAGGGCCTCCAGGTCTCGGCGGTCGGACTCGGCTGCATGGGGATGTCGCAGAGCTATGGCCCGAACCCCGGCAGCCGCGACGACATGATCGCGGTGCTCCGGTCGGCGGTCGACCACGGCGTGGACTTCTTCGACACGGCCGAGGTGTACGGACCGTATGTGAACGAGGAGCTCGTCGGCGAGGCGCTCGAGCCGATCCGCGACAGGGTCGTCATCGCGACCAAGTTCGGGTGGGACATCCAGGAGGGGAAGAGCGTCGGGCTGAACAGCCGACCCGACCAGATCCGCCGGGTGGCCGAGGCATCGCTGCGGAGTCTGCGCACCGATGTGATCGACCTCTTCTACCAGCACCGCGTCGACCCCGACGTGCCGATCGAAGACGTCGCCGGCACCGTGGGCGAGCTGATCGCCGAGGGCAAGGTGCGCCACTTCGGACTCTCGGAGGCTTCGGCCGACACCATCCGCCGCGCCCATGCCGCGCATCCGGTGACCGCGCTGCAGAGCGAATACTCGCTGTGGACGCGCGAGCCCGAGGCCGAGATCCTTCCGGTGCTGGCCGAGCTCGGCATCGGGTTCGTGCCCTTCAGCCCGCTCGGCAAGGGGTTCCTGACCGGCACGGTCGACACCGCGGCGGACTTCGCGGCCGGCGACATCCGCGCCACCATCCCGCGCTTCACGGCCGAGAACCGGGCGGCGAACCAGGCGCTCGTGGCGCACGTCGCCGAGCTGGCCGCGACGAAGGAGGCCACCCCGGGCCAGATCGCCCTCGCCTGGCTGCTCGCCCAGCAGCCGTGGATCGTGCCCATCTCCGGCACCCGGCGCACCGCGCGCATCGCCGATAACGCGGGCAGCACCGCCACCGCGCTCTCCGCCGACGAGGTCGCCGACCTGTCGACCCTGGCCGCGCGCATCGGTGTGGCCGGCGACCGCTACAACCCGCAGCAGATGGCGTTCGTCGACCGTTGAGCCGCCGACGGCCTCGGTATCGTGAGGCGGGTGACCTCCGCCCGCAGCTACCCCGCGACCATCGCGTCCGCGGTCGAGCACGAGACGGTCATCCGCAAGTCGCGCTTCCTCACCCGCATCGAGCCGGTCTCGTCGGTCGAGCAGGCCGATGCGGTGATCGCCGGCATCCGCAAGCGGGCCTGGGACGCGAACCACAACTGCACCGCGATGATCACCGGGCTGCTCGGCGACCAGGCGCGGTCGTCGGATGACGGAGAGCCCTCGGGCACCGCAGGCATCCCGATGCTCGAGGTGCTGCGGCGCCGCGAGCTGACCGACGTGGTCGCGGTCGTGACCCGGTACTTCGGCGGCGTGAAGCTCGGGGCGGGCGGGCTCGTACGGGCATACTCCTCGGCGGTGTCGGAGGCGCTCGACCTGGCGGCCCTCGTGCGGAGGGAGGCGCTCCGGCAGGTGACACTCGAGGTGCCCCACGCGGATGCCGGGCGCTACGACAACCTGCTGCGCGAGTGGGCGGTGCATCACGGTGCGACCCTCGGCGAACCGACCTACACGGCGACCGCAACGCTCGAGCTGTGGGCTCCGGAGGCAGAACTCCCCCGGCTCGCCGACGACCTGGCCGCCGCATCCGCGGGAGCGGTCATCCCCGTGCTGGGCGTCGAGCGCATCGTCGACGTCCCCGACTGAACCCGGCGGGAACGGCGAAACCACAAGATCCGGCGGATATCCTGGATGCCGCGGTCGCGGAGGGAGAGCGATGTTCGACAGTCCGCTCTCGGCTTCGGCCTACGAGATCCTCGAGGTCGACCCCGGCGTCGATGACGTCGAGCTGCGCCGCGCCTACCGTCTGCGCCTGCGCCAGACCCACCCCGACACCGGTGGAGACGCCGCGATCTTCATCCAGGTGCAGCGCGCCTGGGAGCTGATCGGCACTGCCGAGGGCCGCGCCGCCTACGACCGCCGAACCGGTGTGACCCATGAGGCGGGCTCCGAGTGGAGCGGATGGCGGCCGCCGCCGACACGCACCGACACCCGCCCTCGCGCCCGGTCGTACGGCCACCCCGGTGGCTGGCGCCGTGAGCGCTATCTCGACCTCATCCGCGAATGGGCCGGCCGTGGCGTCGAGGTCCCCGATCCCTACGACCCCGCACTCGTGCGCTCGGCGCCTCGGGATCTGCGCCGGCTCCTCGCCGATGCGCTGGCGGAAGAGGCGACCGCGCGCACGGTGTCCGACCTGGGCATGGGCTTCACGGTGTGGCACGACGTCGCCGCGGGAGCCACCGCCGACGACAAGCTCGACCACGTGGTGCTCGGCCCGTCGGGTCTGTACGGCGTCATGTCGGAGGACTTCGGCGGGGTGGTCGGCTTCCGCCGCGGCGAGATCACCGGTCCGAGCCTCGGCACCCGCGCGCCCGTGACCGCCGCGCTCGGGCGGATGCGCACGGTCGCCAAGGCCGCCCGTGTGAAGTTCGGCGGTGCGATCATCGTGCTCCCCGACGACGACCTCTCCCAGGCGGTCACCCCGCTCGGCACGACCCGGGGCGTCCCGGTCGTGGTGGTGCGGCGCAGCGCGCTCGCGATGGTGCTGCGTCAGGGCGTTCCACAGGCGCGGGCCATCGGCGGCAACGAGCTGTTCGACGTGCGCACCCGACTGCAGCAGACCGTCCGCTTCGTCTGACTCCGACGCCGGCGGGGGTTACGGTGTCGTTGTGCCCGCAGACGAACCGATACTCGAACACCCCGCCCCCGAAGCACCGGCCGGAAAGCTGATCCTCCTGCGCCACGGCGAGACCGAATGGTCGCGGACCGGGAGACACACGGGGCTCACCGACATCCCCCTCACCGCGCGGGGAGAGGATCTGGCCCGTCGCGCCGGTGGGCTCGTCGCGGACTACGACTTCTCCCTCGTTCTGACCTCTCCTCTCGTCCGTGCGCAGCGCACCGCGGAACTCGCGGGCCTCCACGCCGAGATCGACCCGCTCCTCGTCGAGTGGGACTACGGCGGGTACGAGGGTCGCACCACGAAGGACATCCGTGCGGAGCTCGGCTACGGCTGGAGCACGTTCACCCACGGAGTGATCCCCGGACGCACCCCCGGCGAGACCGTGGAAGAGGTCGCCGCGCGAGCGTCGCGGGTGCTCACGCGGGTGCTCCCGGCGATGTCCCAGGGGGATGTCGCACTGGTGGCCCACGGCCACTTCCTGCGCATCCTGACGGCGGTATACCTGCGACTCGCTCCGCGCTTCGGCGCCCAGATCAGCTTGGATGCCGGATCGGTGTCGGTGCTCGGCTTCGCGCGCGAGCAGCCCGCCATCCTGTCGTGGAACTACGGCCCGGAGCTGCCTTCGGCACCCGCCGAATCCTGACGCGACGGCATCCGTCGGGGGTATGCGCATGCCGCGCCGAGGAGTAGCGTGCCCGCATGGCGATCTCGACGGAGACGATGCAGTGGCTGCTCGACGGGGACCCCGCGCTGCGCTGGCAGGTGGAGCGCGACCTGCTGCGGGAGCCCGAGCAGGTGTGGCAGGCGACGCGCGCCCGGGTGGCGACCGAGGGCTTCGGCGCCGCGCTCCTCGCCCGGCAGGACGACGACGGCCAGTGGGCCGGCGGCGCATACTTCCCCGCAGGTTTCTTCGGCAGCGCGGAGGCCGAGGAACCGGGGCAGCCGTGGACGGCCACGACCTGGTCGCTGAACACTCTGCGCGAGTGGGGCGTGGATGCCGCCGTGCTCGGCGACACCGCGGAGCGCCTGGCGCAGAACAGCCGGTGGGAGTACGACGACCTGCCCTATTGGGGCGGCGAGGTCGACGTGTGCATCAACTCCTACACGCTGGCGAACGGCGCCTGGCTGGGGGCGGATGTCGCCGCCCTCGCCGCCTGGTTCCCGGCCCACCGCCTGGACGACGGCGGGTGGAACTGCGAGGCCGAGGAGGGCGACTCCGTGCGGTCGTCGTTCCACTCCACACTCAACGCCCTGCGCGGAATGCTCGCCTACGAGAGACTCACCGGCGACACGTCGTTGCGCGAGACGCGGCACTCGGGTGAGGAGTACCTGCTGCGGCGTCGACTGCTGTACCGCGAGTCGACCGGAGAGCAGGTCGGCCCGTTCGTGGGGCGCTTCGTGTATCCGAGTCGCCATCGGTACAGCGCGCTCACGGCCCTGGACTACTTCCGCGAGGCGTCGCTTGTCGAGGGCCGCGCTCCCGACGACCGGATCTCGGATGCCGTCGAGCTGGTCCGCACCGCGCGACGGGCGGACGGCACGTGGACGCAGACCACTCCGCTCGCCGGTCGCACCTGGTTTCCGGTCGACGCCGGGGAGGACCACCCGTCCCGCTGGCTCACGCTGATCGGCACCCGCGTGCTCGACTGGGCCGGACGCGCCTGAGCCGGGGCCGCACCACCGCGGCGCAGCATCCTGATATGCGTTCTTTTGAGTTATTCAAATAACGGGGTACACTCGAGGCATGGAGACAGAACTCGACTCGGCGCTTCGCGTTGCCGGGCTTCGGGCGACCGCGGGCCGCGTCGCCGTTCTCGAGGCTCTCGACTCCATGGCCCATACGGATGCGGAGCGGGTCTACCGTGCCGTGTCCGAAGTGCTGCCGACCACGTCGATCCAGTCGGTGCACAACATCCTCGCGGACCTGACGACGGCGGGCCTCATCCGCCGGATCGAACCGGCGGGTTCCGCGGCGCTCTATGAGCGGCGCATCGACGACAACCACCACCACGTCGTCTGCACCTCCTGCGGTGCGGTCGGCGATGTGGACTGCGTCGTCGGCGAAGCGCCGTGTCTCACCCCGTCCTCGACGGGTGGATTCACCGTCCAGACCGCCGAGGTCACCTTCTGGGGCCTCTGCCCCAGCTGCCAGAACGCCGCGCAATAGCCGACCGACGAACACCCATCCACGGATGGGGGTATTCGTCGCGCCTGCGCGGAGAAGGAGAGAACCATGACGAAACCTGCCGATTCGTACCGTCCGTCCACCACCACGCAGGCCGGAGCCCCGATCGTGAGCGACGAGCATTCGCTGACTGTCGGCCCTGACGGCCCCACGGTCCTGCACGATCACTACCTGGTCGAGAAGATCGCGGCGTTCAACCGCGAGCGTGTGCCGGAGCGCAACCCGCACGCGAAGGGCGGCGGCGCCTTCGGCGAGTTCGTCGTCACGGAAGACGTGTCGGCCTTCACGCGGGCTGGGGTGTTCCAGCCCGGCGCCAAGGTCGAGGCGCTCATCCGCTTCTCGACGGTCGCCGGCGAGCAGGGCTCGCCCGACACCTGGCGCGACGTGCGCGGGTTCTCGCTGCGCCTGTACACGGAAGAGGGCAACCTCGACATCGTCGGCAACAACACCCCGACGTTCTTCCTGCGCGACGCGATCAAGTTCCCGGACTTCATCCACTCCCAGAAGCGCCTCGGCGACTCGGGCCTGCGCGACCCCGACATGCAGTGGGACTTCTGGACGCTCTCTCCCGAGACCGCGCACCAGGTCACCTACCTCATGGGCGACCGCGGCCTTCCCCGCAGCTGGCGGCACATGAACGGCTACGGCTCGCACACCTTCTCGTGGGTGAACGAAGCCGGCGAGCTCTTCTGGATGCGCTACCACTTCGTCTCGAACCAGGGCGTCGAGGCGATGGGCGCCGAGGAGGCGCAGCAGCTCGCCGGATCCGACGCCGACTTCTACCGCCGCGATTTGTTCGACGCGATCGCCCGCGGCGACCACCCCTCCTGGGACCTGTACGTGCAGATCATGCCGTACGGCGAGGCGAAGGACTACCGGTTCAACCCGTTCGACCTCACCAAGACCATCTCGCTCAAGGACTACCCGCGCATCAAGGTCGGCACGCTGACCCTGAACCGCAACCCGGAGAACTTCTTCACGCAGATCGAGCAGGCCGGCTTCTCGCCCAGCAACCTGGTGCCCGGCACCGGGCTCTCGCCGGACAAGATGCTGTTGGGCCGCATCTTCGCGTACCCCGATGCCCAGCGTCACCGCATCGGCCCGAACTACAACCAGCTGCCCGTGAACCAGCCGCACGCGGCCGAGGCGCGCAACTACCAGCACGAAGGTTCGATGCGGTACCAGCACAACGACGCCGCACACCGCACCTACCACCCGAACTCGTTCGGCGCAGCCGGGGGCCCCGAAGCGGATCCGACCGTGGCGCTCGAGGCGAACTGGGAGGCCGACGGCCAGCTCGTGCGCTCGGCGGCCACGCTGCACGCCGAGGACGACGACTTCGGTCAGGCGGGCACGCTCTACCGCGAGGTCTTCGACGGCGAGCAGCGGGCGCGGTTCCTCGAGACCCTCACCGGTCAGGGCCGCTCCATCACCATCGACGACATCCGCGAGCGGTTCTTCCAGTACTGGACGAACGTGGATGCCGAGCTCGGCGCCGCCCTGCGAGATCGGGTCTGATCCGCGTCATCCGCTGAGAACCCGTCTTCGCGCCGAGACCCCCTCCTGCCCACGTCGGCAAGAGGGGGTCTCGGCGTTACGGCGGGGTCTCGGGGTTGGAGGCGGGGTCTCGGCGCGGGGCCGTGGGAGCAGCGCCGCTGACGCAGAACCGGGCCAAGATGGAAGGGTGGCCACCCCCCTCTCCGACCTGACCAGCATGCCCGACCCGCAGCACGTGTACGCCGCCGACGGCACACGCCTGGCGACGTACACCTGGGGCGATCCGGATGCTCCGGTCGTCGTGATCGTGCACGGATTCGCGTCGAGCGCCCGCGACAACTGGGTCCTCACCGGCTGGGTGCGCGAGCTCGACCGTGCCGGCTACCGGGTGCTCGCGCTCGATCAGCGGGGGCACGGGCGCAGCGAGAAGCCGCACGATCCGGAGGGCTACCGCATCCGGACACTCGTCACCGATGTCGAGACCGTGATGGACACGTACCTCGTGGACGATGCGTTCTACGTCGGATACTCGCTCGGCGCCCGCGTGGGCTGGGAAGTGGTGCGCGAGCTGCCCCACCGCATCGGCCGGGCCGTGCTCGGCGGAGTGCCGGACGGCATCCCCCTGGCCCGCCTCGACCTGGACCAGGTGCGGGCGTACATCGCCGACGGCACCCCGGTCGAAGACCCCACGACGCAGAACTACATCGCGCTGACGGAGCGGGTTCCCGGCAACGACCTGCAGGCGCTGGTCGCGCTCGCGGAGGGCATGCGGTCGTCGGGCATGATCGACCCCGATCCATCGGATGCGCCGACCCGCCCGATCCTGTTCGCCACGGGGTCGAAGGATGCGATCATCGAGGGCTCACGGGCGCTGGCGTCCGCGGCGCCCGACGGTCGTTTCTTCGAGATCCCGAATCGGAACCACTTCAACGCTCCGGGCTCGCGGGACTTCAAAGAGGCCGCGCTGGAGTTCCTGAAAGAGGCGTAGCCGCGCGCACGCCCGCCCATTGCGAAGGAGTTCTCACGGAATGAAGGAGCGGATGCAGCATCCGCTCCTTCATGCCTTGAGTTCTCCTTCGTTCCGTGCGAGCGGCGTGAGGAGCTCGGGACCCCGGCCTAGACGGCGGAGCTCTCCGCACGCTTCGGCAGCACCCATCCCGCACGCGGGAAGTGACAGGTGTAGCCGTTGGGGTACTTGATCAGGTAGTCCTGGTGCTCTTCCTCGGCCTCCCAGAACGGGCCCTCGGGCTCGATCGTGGTGACGGCCTTGCCCGGCCACAGGCCCGAGGCGTCGACGTCGGCGATCGTGTCGCGTGCAACCGTCTCCTGCTCGGGAGAGAGCGGGAAGATCGCCGAGCGGTAGCTCGAGCCGATGTCGTTGCCCTGACGGTCCTTGGTGGACGGGTCGTGGATCTGGAAGAAGAACGCCAGGATGTCGCGGTACGTCGTCTTGGTCGGGTCGAACACGATCTCCACGGCCTCGGCGTGGCCGGGGTGGTTGCGGTAGGTCGCGTGTTCGTTCGAGCCGCCGGTGTAGCCGACGCGCGTGCCGATCACGCCGGGCTGGCGGCGGATCAGGTCTTCCATGCCCCAGAAACAGCCGCCGGCGAGGACGGCCGTCTCGGTCCCGGGCGTGCGCGTGATGGTTCCGGTGTCGGTCATGACTGCTCCTCAGAGGTGTCGGTGGTGGGGGTGTTCGGCGTCTTCGCGAAGAGGGGACTGTAGCGACCGTACCCCTCCTCCTCCAGCCTGTCAGCCGGGACGAAGCGGAGGGCCGCCGAGTTCATGCAGTAGCGGAGTCCGCCTTCGTCACGGGGGCCGTCGTCGAAGACGTGACCGAGGTGGCTGTCGGCGTTCGCGGAGCGCGCTTCGGTGCGCTTCATGAACAGCGAGCGGTCGGTGCGCGTGGTGACGGCATCCGCATCGATGGGCTTGGTGAAGCTGGGCCATCCGGTTCCGCTGTCGAACTTGTCGGTCGACGAGAACAGCGGCTCGCCCGAGACGACGTCGACGTAGATGCCGTCGTCGTGGTTGTTCCAGTACGCGTTGCGGAACGGCGGTTCGGTCGCGTCCTGCTGGGTCACCTCGTACTGCAGGTTCGTGAGACCGCTGACGGCCTCGGGGGTCTTGCCGTAGTCGTTCGACATGATCTGACTCCTTAGTCCGACGTCGCTGGCTGCGGCGTCATAGAAGGAGAACCGTGGACGGCGCCGTTTTGGTCCCGCAGGGCTGGGAGCGCGCTGTGAGTTTCTGCGGAGTCGATAGAGTTGCCTCCGCACTGCACACCGCCCGAGGGGAACCACATGTCCGTAGGACTGCTCGCCGTCGTCGACGACATCCTGAGCGCCGCGATGAAGGCCTCGGCCAAGGCGGCCGGTGTCGTGATCGACGATGCCGCGGTCACCCCGCAGTACGTGCAGGGCATCACGCCCGCGCGCGAGCTGCCGGTGGTCGGCAAGATCGCGCTCGGTTCGCTCGCGAACAAGTTCCTCATCATCATCCCGGCGGCGCTGCTGCTCACCGCCTTCGCGCCGTGGGTGCTGCCGTACCTGCTGATCCTGGGTGGCGCGTACCTGTGCTTCGAGGGCGCCGAGAAGGTGCTGGAGTGGTTCGGCGTGCAGCACGGCCATGCCGACGAGGGCGACCGCGACGAGAAGAAGCTGGTCCTGGGCGCGGTGCGCACCGACCTGATCCTCTCGACCGAGATCATGCTCATCTCGCTGGCGAGCCTCGAGAAGGGGCTCGACATCTGGGCGACGCTCGCCATCCTCGCCGTGATCGCGCTCCTGATGACGGGCGTCGTCTACGGCGCGGTCGCCCTGCTCGTGAAGATCGACGACATCGGGCTGAAGATGGCGAAGAACCCGGTGCGACGCGTACGGCACACCGGCACCAGGATCGTGCGTTCCATGCCCGCGGTGTTCCGCTTCATCAGCATCCTGGGCACGGTCGCGATGCTCTGGGTCGGTGGACACCTGGTGCTGGTGAACCTGGGCGAGGTCGGCTGGCACTTCCCGGTCGACGTGCTGCACGGCGTGGAGCACGCACTCCACAACCTCGGCCCGGTCGTCGTCTGGATCGTCGACACCATCATCTCCGCGATCGCCGGTCTCATCCTCGGGCTGCTCATCGTCGGGATCGTGCTGGGCATCGCGAAGCTGTTCGGCAAGACGCCGAACTTCCACGAGGGCGAGGAATCCCCCGCCGACGTGCACGTCTGAGTCGGGAAGAGAGCCACCCGCCGATGACAGACGTCCGAATCAGGGATGCGGAGACCGCAGACCTCGAGACGATCACCGCGATCCACAACCACGCGGTGCTGCACACCACCGCGATCTGGAACGAGGATGCGGTCGACCTCGCCGACCGCATCGCCTGGCTCGCCGATCGCACCTCCCGCGGCTACCCGGTGATCGTCGCGGTCGACGACTCCGGCGTGCTCGGCTATGCGTCGTACGCGCAGTGGCGTCCGCACAGCGGCTACCGGCACACGGTCGAGCACTCCGTGTACGTCGTCGGCGGTCAGCACGGCCGCGGCATCGGCACCGCGCTGATGGTCGCACTGGTCGAGCGCGCCCGCGCCGCAGGGATGCACGTCATGATCGGCGGAATCGAGAGCGGGAACACCGCGTCCATCGCCCTGCACGAGCGCCTCGGCTTCACCGAGGTCGGACGGATGCCGCAGGTCGGGGCCAAGTTCGGGCGCTGGCTCGACCTGAGCATGCTCCAGCTCGTGCTCGACGACCGCGCCGAACCCGGCGCAGCATCCTGACCATGGACCTGCTGCAGTGGTTCGTCGACGGGTTCAACTCGAGCTGGACGCTGCCCGGCGGGCAGACCCTCCTCGTCCGTGAGGTCGTCGGCAACGCGTTCGGCCTGGCGAGCGCGCTCGGCGGCATGCGCCGGAAGATCTGGGCGTGGCCGGTCGGCATCATCGGCAACCTGCTGCTGCTCACCGTCTTCCTCGGATCCGCCCTCAGCCCCGATCCCTCGCTGCCGCATCTGCTCGGTCAGGCCGGCCGGCAGATCATGTTCATCGCCGTCGCGATCTACGGATGGATTCGTTGGCGCAACGCCGAGGGTGGACAGATCGTGCCGAAGTGGGCGCCGACCGGGGCCCGCATCGGCCTGGTGATCGTGATGGTCGTCGGCACCGTCGCGCTGACCCCGCTGTTCCGCGCGCTGGGCTCATGGGAGCCGGTGTGGGCCGACGCCTGGACCTTCGTCGGATCCCTGCTCGCCACCTACGGCATGGCCAAGGGGTGGACCGAGTTCTGGCTGATCTGGATCGCGGTCGACGTGGTCGGCGTGCCCCTGCTGTTCAGCTCCGGGTACTACGCGACCGGCTTCATGTACGTCTTCTACGGCATCTTCACCGCGGTCGGATTCGTCATCTGGTGGCGGGCGCAACGCAGCGCCGCGCATCCGGTCGTGATCCTGCCGCCCGACCCGAACCCGCGACGACCGGAAGACGACGAACTCGCCTGAGCCCGCCGCTGCCGGATCCGCCGTCGACCGCGCTCAGTGCCGCACGCGCTCAGTGCCGGACGCGCGCGAGGAAATCCGCGGTCGCGGCCTGCTGCGGCGCATCGAACACCTGCGACGGCGGCCCCTGCTCGACGACCACGCCGTGCTCGAGGAACACGATGCGGTCGGCGACCTCGCGGGCGAACGACATCTCGTGCGTCGCCATCACGATGGTCGCACCCTGCTGCTTGAGCTGGCGCACCAGGTCGAGCACCTCGCCGACCAGCTGCGGGTCGAGCGCGCTGGTGATCTCGTCGAGCAGCAGCACCTCGGGCTGCGTGAGGATCGCGCGCACGATCGCCACGCGCTGCTGCTGCCCGCCGGAGAGCCGGTCGGGGTACTCGTCGGCCTTGGCGCCGAGCCCGAGCGTCTCGAGCAGCTCGCGCGCCTTGGCCCGCGCCTCGGTCTTGCGCATGCCGTGCACGCGGACGGCCGCGAGCGTGATGTTGTCGAGCACGGTCAGGTGCGGGAACAGGTTGAAGTGCTGGAACACGACGCCGATCCGGGCGCGCACGGCGTCGGCATCCACCCGCGGATCGGTGATGTCCTCACCCGAGAGGAAGATCTGTCCGTCGTCGATGCCCTCGATGAGGTTCATCGTCTTGAGCAGCGTCGACTTGCCCGAGCCGGAGGCGCCGATCAGCACGACCACCTCGTGCGTGCCGACGGCGAGGTCGATGCCGCGGAGCACGTCGTGGTCGCCGAAGCGCTTGCGCACTCCCCTGGCCTCGATCACCGGGACGCTCATACGACTCCTCCGGCCTGCTCGCGCTTGTTCATCCGTGCCGTGACGACGTCGGTCAGGCGGATCATCGGCCAGCTGAGGATGATGAACATGAGCCCGGCGACGATGTAGGGCGTGTAGTTGTAGGTGTCGGCGACCATCAGCTGGGCGGCGCGGACGGCATCGACCACGCCGAGCACCGAGATCAGGCCGACATCCTTCTGCATCGACACGAAGTCGTTCATGAGCGCGGGCACGACCTTGCGCACACCCTGCGGGATCACGACGATCCGGAGTGTCTGGCCGTGGGTCAGTCCGAGCGATCGCGCGGCGATGCGCTGCGACGGGTGCACGGCCTCCATGCCGGCGCGGAGCACCTCCGCCACGTAAGCGGAGTAGGTGAGGACGAGCGCGATCGTGCCCCAGAACATCGCGGGCATGCGCGGGAAGATCATCAGCGCCGGGATGCCGAAGCCGATCAGGTACAGCACGATCAGCAGGGGGATGCCGCGGAAGAAGTCGGTGTAGGCCGCCGCGAGCGCGCGCAGCGGGAAGAACACCGGACCGCGCAGCGAGCGCATGGTGGCCAGGGTCGTGCCGAAGATCGCGACGCAGACCGCGGCGATCACCAGTACCAGGAGGTTGACGAGCAGCCCCTGGAAGATCGGGCCGATGCTGTCGAGCGCGACCTGCGGGTCGAAGAAGGTCTGGCTGACAACCGCCCAGCCGGGGGTGTTGACGACGACGATGACCAGCACCGCCGCGACGACGAGACTGCTGATCAGTGCGATCAGGACGGACCGGGTGGTCGCCCGTCGCCGCAGGACGCGGCGCGACAGCTCGAGCTCGCTCGGCTGCCACGCCGTGTCGACGGGCTGTGAGGTCATTTGAAGACGGGGACGTCGACCGCGTCGCTGAGCCACTTCTGCTGCAGCTCGTCGAGCGTTCCGTCGTCACGCAGGGCGTCGACCGCGTCAGTCACGGCCGGCGTGAGCGCCGAGCCCTTGGGCAGCACGATGCCGAAATCGTCGCCACCGTCGGCCCCGGCGAACTGTCCGGTCACGACGCCGTCGTCGAGCTGTGCGCCGACGACGTAGAACGCACCGGGGAGGTCGGTGATCATGGCGTCGATCTGGCCACCCTTGAGGGCGAGCACGACGTCGTCGACCGAGTTGAAGACGCTGAGGTTCGCCTCGCCCAGCTCGGCCTTGGCGACCGTGTAGCTGGTGGTGCCGCTGGCGACGCCGACCTTGGTGGCCTTGAGCTCGTCGATGGTCGTCGCGGATGCCGCGGGCGAGTCGCCGACCGCGACCACGGCCTGCGTGGTCGTGTAGTACGGCGACGAGAAATCGACGGCCTTCTTGCGGTCATCCGTGATGGAGAACTGCTGCAGGTTGATGTCCCAGTCCTTCGGGCCCGGCGCGATGGCGCCGTCGAAGGTCGTGCGCACCCAGACGATGTCGTCGGCCTTGTAGCCGAGCTGCTCGGCGACCGCGTTCGCGACCGCACCCTCGAAGCCCTCGCCGTTGGAGGGGTCGTCGTCGACGAACCACGGCTCGTAGTTGGGCTCGCCGGTCGCGATCGTGAGCTTGCCCTCGGTCACGGTCTGCAGGCCCGAATCATCACCGCTGCCGGATCCGGTCTCGGCAGCGGGGGCGCTGCAGGCGGCGAGGGTGATGGCGAGGGCGACCGCAGCGGCAGCAGCTGCCGCGCGGCGGAGGGAGGGAGCGAAGGGCACGATGACTCCAGTGCGAGAAGGGTGTGGTGGAGACGGCGAGGCAGGCGGGTCTGCTTCTGCAGAGACGGTCTGCCTCTACAGAGTAGGCGATTCGGCGAGACGCCAATCGGCGAAATCGAAACCTGGAGACACGAAGCACGAGACCAGTGCCTCGTCGGCATCGAGCGGGCGGGCGGCCTGCCAGATACCGGCGGGAACCAGCACCTGGGCGGCATCGTCGGGGCCGAGTACGACCGTGGTCGCCGCGCCCGGTTCCGCACCGTCGCCGCCGAGGCTGAGTTCGAGTCGCCCCGGACCGTGCCAGAGCCACAGTTCGTCACTGGTCACGACGTGCCATTCGCTGCGCTCGGTGGGCAGCAGCAGGTAGTGGATGCAGGTGGCGGCCGGGCGCGGGCCGTTCGGCGTCTCCACGGGCAGCGGGCTCGTCCACGTACGGCGGAACCAGCCGCCCTCGGGGTGGGCGGCGAGGTCGAGGCGCTCGGCGGTGGCGGGGCGCTGTGTCATGCGGAACCTCCGGATGCGGGTTCGACGGGTCGGGATTCGGCGGGTACGGATTCGACAGCGGCGCGCCCGAAGGACTCGACTGCGAAGCGCACCTCACCGGAGACGACCGTCGCTGCGGCGCGGCCGGCTCCGTGCTCGACGAGTTCGGCGACGGCATCCGGGCCGGCCGGGATATCGAAGAAGGTGAGGTCCGCGAGTGCGCCGACGGCGAGGTATCCGGTGCGTTCGGGGCCGACGTCGATCCCCATGGCGTGCGCGCCGCCGAGGGTCGCGGCACCGAGCAGTCGCGCGTGCAGGTCGCGGTCGGTGTAGCCCTGCGACCGGGCGATGCGGGCGAGCTCCGCCACATCGGCGAGCACGTCGAGCGAGGGGCTGGACGACAGGGAGTCGGTGCCGACGGCGATCGGGCTACCTTCGCGCAAGTACGCGGCGATGGGCGGCTCCTCGAGTCCGATGACAGCGTTCGAGCGCGCGCACAGTGCCACGGTCGTGCGGCGCTCGCGCAGGATGGCACGGTCTCGGGCGCTCATGTACACGCCGTGCGCGATGTGGCAGTCGGGCCCGAGCACGCCGAGCTGGTCGACGAACTCGGTGGCGCTGGTGCCGAATCCGGCCTTGCGCAGCTCTTGGAAGCTGGCGAGACCGGCCGTGTGCCAGGCCTGCGGATGCTCGTGCGCGAACTCGCTCTCGAACGCGGCCTCGCCGAGGTGGATATGGATGCGTCCGCCGCGCTCGCGCACGATGTCGGGGATCTCCAGCAGCGGCTCGATGTCGAGCGAGTAGGGGGCGTGCGGCGAGAGGCCGGTTCCGGGCGGGGTGGGCAATGCGTCGAGGGCCTGCTCGACCTGCGCACGTCCGGTGCGCGCCCAGTCGTCGTTGGTCCAGCTCATCACCTCCCAGTAGGTGATGCCGTGCAGTCGGGCGTCGTGCAGGGCGGTCGCCGCCGCGCGGTCGGTCACGACGTCGGCCACCGCTGTCGTGCCCGAGCGCAGCGCCTGTGCCGCGCCGTCGGCGGCATCCGCGGCCCAGTCGCGCCCGCCCTCGTAGACCGGGTCGAACGCCCGCACCCAGTCGTCGAACCCGTCGTACTGTCCGCGGCCGACCGAGGCCATGCCGGTGTACTGCAGGTGGGTGTGCGCGTTCACGAGACCCGGGGTCAGCACGCCGGGCCAGTGCACCTCGTCGGCCTCGATCCCGCGCTCGGACAGCGACCGCAGCACCCACTCGCGCTCGCCCACGTGCATGATGCGGCCGTCGCGCACGGCGACCGCGCCGTCGACGATCGGTGGCGCGGTGATCGGCACCACGAGCCCGGCGGAGTAGACGGTGACGACGGTCATGCGGATGCTCCCCGGAATCGCGGCGAGCGCCACTCGCGCAGTGCATCGACCTGCGCGGGGCTGCGCTCGTCGATGCGCTCTCCGCGGACGGCGAGTGCGGCCGTGCCGATCGTGGTGTCGGCCTCGGGCGGGAGCGGATGCACTCCGGCGGGCAGGTCGTGCGTGAGCAGATGCTCGACGGCGAAGAGCTGCACCGCGAACGACAAGTCCATGATCTCGATCGGGTTGCCCTCGCCGGCCGACAGGTTCACGCAGCCGCCGCGGGCGATCACGAGGGCCCCGTCTCCGGTGCGTTCGACGAACGGAGGGGCTTCGCCGTTCTCGCCTGCATACGGTCGCAGCGTCGAGGGATCGAGGTCGATCTCGTGCGGAACGCCGCCCGCGACCGCGACGACCGCCGCCGTGCGCAGGACTTCGACGTCGACCGTGTGCGGAGCGCCCGTGGCCGAGACGACGAGTGTGCCCGGTGCGAGGTCATGCAGCCGACCGATGCGGTGGCCGTCGTGGGCGGCCCGCAGTGCGCGGACGGAGTCGGTCTCGGTGACCGCGACCTGCACGCCGAGTGCCCGCAGGTGCGCGGCGACGCCCTCGCCGACGGGGCCGTATCCGACCACGACCGCGGGCTGGTCGCGGATGTCGATGCCCGCGGCATCCAGCGCATCGGCGATCGCGAACACGCACGACTGGCCGGTGCCGTAGCGGTTGTCGAAGGAGGTCTTGGTGAGGGCGTCGTTCACGGCGATGACGGGGATCTCGAGCACGCCTTCGCGCTCCATCAGCCGCAGCGGGGTGAGTCCACTCGTCGTCTCCTCCGCCGCGCCCTTCATTTCTCCGGCTAGGCCCTCCTCATGCGCGAGGCGGATCAGATGCGAGCCGTCATCGAGCAGCAGGTCGAATCCGCGGCGCAGGAACGCCACGGCGGCGGCGCGTTCGGCCACACCTGAGAGGGTCGGGTCGCCGTCGACGGGGATGCCCCGGGCGCGCAGCACCGCCGCGACCTCGACGTCGATCTCATCGGGGTGCGCGTAGACGGAGACCGTGGCTCCGGCATCCCGCAGCAGCAGGGCGAGTTGGGCGGTCTTGGGTTCGAGCACCATCGCGATGCCGATCCGGACCCCGCGCACCGTCCCCTTCTCGCCGAGGCGCCGGGCGAGGTCGGAAGAGACGGGCATGTGACGTCCGGCCGCATCGACGCGGTCTTCGGCCGTCTTCCGCACCGGCAGCGGGTGTCCGTCGAGCAGGATCTCGGGCGTCTCCCCCGTCACGAACGTCACGCCGTCGTCGCCGAGGTGTGCACCGAGCGCCGGCAGTAGGTGACGCAGTGCATCGGCCACGGCATCCGTCCCGATGACCGAGAAGTCCCGACCCGACACGAGCAGGTTGGTCTCGCGGGCGAAGCGGCGCACCAGACGCTGGGCGGTCACGGTCTCGTCGGTCACCTGTCAAGGGTAGAGCCCGTGGGGGCGGGTGAATGCCAGCAGATGACGCCACGCGATCCGCCCGAATGTGAGACTTGAGGGATGACGGCCGTGGGATCAGTGGACACTCGCCTTGTCGTGTTCCGCGGCGACTCCGGTTCGGGCAAGACGACGACGGCGACATCGCTGCGTCCGCTGCTCCGCGCCAAGACCGCGGTCATCCATCAGGACCATTTCCGGCGCACGCTTCTGGCAGGCGGCGAGAAGGCGTCTCGATCGGCCGACGCCGCCGCACTCATCGACACCGTCGCCCGCCAATCGCTGGACCTGGGGTACGACGTCATCCTCGACGGGGTCTTCAACCTCCGGGATTATGCCGGGCGGTTGGAACAGCTGTGGCGGGACCATCGAGGCGTCACTCGCATCTACCAGTTCGACGTCGGGTTCGAGGAGACCGTCCGACGCCACGAGACACGAGAGCTGCGCCACGCCTTTACTCCGGAACAGATGCGCGCGTGGTACGACGGCTGGCAGCCGCTCGAGTTCGTGAAGGAAGGCCGCATCGGGCCGGCGGAGACGCTCCCTGAGATCCTCGCCCGCATCGTCGCGGACTTGCGCGAGGGCAGCTCCTCCCCAATCGCCGATTCTCGGAGGCCGAAGGATCGATTCGCGGATTCGTAGATGCCACCGCCTGGCCGCGGCATCATGTACATCTCGGACTTCAAGATGTACAATTTGCCCATGTCCACGATCAGCGTCGCCGACGCGCGCAACAACCTCTCGACGGTCATCGCCCGCTCCCAGGAGGAGGCCGTGTTCATCGAGCGACGCGGTCAGCGTGCCGCAGTCGTGGTCAGCCCGGAGCAGTACGAGCGGATGATCGAGGCACTCGAAGATGCCGAAGACGTGGCCGCGTTCGACGAGGCGATGGCCGAAGAAGGCCCGGACATCCCCTGGGATCAGGTGAAGGCCGACCTGGGCTGGACGTGAGTTATCGGATCGAACTGCGCCCCGCTGCGGTTCGAGCACTGAAGAAGGTCGACCATCAGGATCGCGACCGGATCCGCGGGGCCATCGCGCTCCTCGGCGAGAACCCCCGCCCGCCGGGAGCGAAGGCGCTGCAGGGACGCAACGGACTGCGCGTCCGCGTCGGGAACTACCGCATCATCTACACGATCGACGACGACGTGCTCATCGTCGCGGTCGTCACGCTGGGTCATCGGCGGGACGTCTACGAGCGCTGACCACCCTGCCCGGCACACCCCCCGGAATGTGTCCGCGCATTTCGGGGGCCCTGGACCACCCCGCGCCGTTCGCCTTTCATGGGGGCATGACCCGTCAGATCCGCTTCAACGCCTTCGACATGAACTGCGTCGCCCACCAGTCGTCCGGCCTGTGGCGGCACCCCGACGACCGGTCGCGGCAGTACAACACGATCTCGTACTGGACGGATCTGGCGAAGCTGCTGGAGAGCGCGACCTTCGATGGCGTCTTCATCGCCGACGTGCTCGGCACCTACGACGTCTACGGCGGCACGAACGAGGCCGCGATCCGCAACGGCGCCCAGGTGCCCGTGAACGACCCGATCCTGCTGGTGAGCGCGATGGCCGCGGTCACCGAGAACCTCGGATTCGGCATCACAGCCGGCACCGCGTTCGAGCACCCTTACCCGTTCGCGCGACGTCTGAGCACGCTCGACCACCTGACGCAGGGTCGGATCGGCTGGAACGTCGTGACCGGATACCTGCCCAGCGCCGCCCGCAATATGGGCCAGGAGGATCAGCTCGCGCACGACGACCGTTACGACCACGCGGACGAGTACGTCGAGGTGCTCTACAAGCTCTGGGAGGGCTCGTGGGAGGACGACGCCGTGGTCGAGGACCGCGAGCGGGGCATCTTCACCGACCCGTCCAAGGTGCACCCGATCGGGCATGAGGGAAAGCACTTCAGCGTTCCCGGCATCCACATCTCCGAGCCGTCGCCGCAGCGCACACCGGTGATCTACCAGGCCGGAGCGAGCCCGCGCGGAGTGAAGTTCGCGGCCGAGAACGCCGAGGCCATCTTCGTCGCCGCCCCTTCGAAGGAGGTGCTCGCCGGCACCGTGAAGCGCATCCGCGATGCCCTGGAAGCCGCCGGCCGCGACCGCTACGACGCGCGCGTCTACACACTGCTCACGGTGATCACCGCCGCGACGAGCGAGGAGGCGACCGCGAAGCACGCCGAGTACCTCTCGTATGCGAGCCCCGAGGGCGCGCTCACCTTCATGTCGGGCTGGATGGGCGTCGACCTCTCGCAGTACGCCGAGGACGAGCCGGTCGGGAACGTCGAGTCGAACGCGATCCAGTCGGTGCTGCAGCACCTCAAAGAAGAGGCCGACCTCGGCCGCGAATGGACCGTCGGCGACTTCGGACGCCACAACGCCATCGGCGGCCTCGGCCCCACGGTCGTCGGGTCGGGTGTCGAGATCGCCGACGAGCTGCAGTCCTGGGTCGAAGAGACCGACATCGACGGCTTCAACCTCGCCTACGCGGTCACGCCCGGCACCTGGCAGGACGTGATCGAGCACGTGATCCCGGTCCTGCGCGAGCGCGGCGTCTACCCGAACGAGTACACGCCGGGCACGCTCCGCAACAAGTTGCAGGGCAAGGGAGACCGTGTGCAGGACACGCACCGCGCCGCGAAGTACCGCGTCGGGGCGTTCGCGCCGAGCGCCTGAGAGCAGTACTCCGGAATAGAACAAGCAGTATTTGTACTCGCAGTACAAGCGTCATTAGCATAGAATGATGACCAAGCCGCAGAGGTACCGGGATGTCTCGCGATTCCTCCGCGGGCAAGGCTGGCAGAACACCCGCACACGCGGCAGCCACCACATCTGGCAGTCCGGAGACCGAACGCAGACGCTGTCCATCCCGGTCCACGGTGACACAGTAAAAGCCGGAATCGTCCGCCAGGTGCAGACCGCGTTCCCGAACACTCCGAGCGCATGGAATTGAAGGGCAGAGACATGACGACCAGACTCAGTGCCCGCGCCTCCCGCGATGACGACGGATCGTGGACGATCGAGATTCCGGAGCTCACCTCCGAGACGCCCAGCGGCGCAACGATCGTGGCGACGGGCAGCGCGCTCACTTTCCGCGGAATCAAGAAAGCCGCCTCCGACCTCGCGTCCGTCTGGCTTGATGTCGAGCCCACTGATGTCGAGGTCGACGTCGTCATCGATGCGCCCAGCCGAGTTATGCAGTTGCTCGCGGAGAGCAATGACGCGACGGCCGCCGGAGAGGCGGCGATAGAACGAGCGGACAGGCTCCGGCGCGAAGCAGCTCGTGCGCTCCGCGCCGATGGCTACCCTCTCGAAGCAGCCGGCGCTATCCTCGGCGTCACGTACCAGCGGGTGCAGCAGCTCGCCAGCTAGTACGCGCACGTTGCTGAGGCGCCCCGGTGGCGCCGGCTGGGGGCGGGTTGGATCACCAGCACTCCGACGACGCAAGTCGCTCGACTCACCTCCACGGAAGGAGCAGATCATGGCTCGAGTGATCGTCCACGCGACCGTGACCCTCGACGGGTTCCTGGCGGATGGGGACGGCGGAGTCGACTGGATGTTCGGCCGCCCCTCCGCTCCCGAAGACGATGTCGTCGTCGAGAACGTCATGAAGAACATTGGCGCCATCGTCGGCGGGGCGAACAAGACGCAGACCATCGACGACGGAGAGATCCCCTACGGCGGCATGCTCAAGGTGCCGGTCTACCTCATGACCCACAGCGAGCACGAGCCGATCGAACGCGACGGGATCACCTACACGTTCGTGGTCGACGACATCGCGCAGGCGGTCGAGTCAGCCGCGCAGGCGGCGGGAGACAAGTGGGTCAGCCTCCTCGGAGGGAGCATCTCGCGACAGTGTCTCCAGCTCGGGCTCGTCGACGAACTCCACCTCGACGTCGCGCCGGTCCTGCTGGGCGGCGGCATCTCGCTGTTCGCCGGTCTCGGGCAGCGCATCGAGCTGGAACGCCTGGAGACGTCGGCCTACGCGAGTGAGACCCACCTTCGCTACCGCGTCCTCCGCTGAGACATCTCACCGAGAACGCGTCCGACGAATGCGTCAGTCGTCGCTGCGGCTGAAGATCCCGCGCAGAACGAGGAACACCACCACGGCGACGACCGCGACGATCGCGAGCTTGAAGATGAACGCGAGCACCGAGAACAGCGCGCTCACGATCCACCACGCGATCACGACGGCGAGGATGACGCCGAGGATGGTCCAGATGTTCTTGGTCATACCTCCAGCCTACGGAGTCGAGGCTGAGGGGATCTCCTCGAGCGAGCGATAGACGGGCAGTCCGCGCTCCTGGGCGATCTCGACATCCTTGTCCGCACCCGACGACTCACCGGGAAGGCGCAGCACGGCGTCGCAGTGCTGCAGCATCCGGTGCGCCGTCTCGTACATCACATCGCCGTCGCCATCACAAGCTTCGGCGGCATCGAGGGTGCGCAGGATCGGCAGTGCCACCCATTCGCCGATCATCGGCACGTGGCCGAGACGGAAGATCGGCCCGGAGGCCTCTTCGAGGCGCGCCAGGTTCCGGGCGATGAGTTCGGGGTCGCCGCCGGTACCCGAGCGGTACGGACCGGCGATCAGGATCAGGAGTGGTTTTGTCATGGAGATGACTGTAGTCTGAATCATGCAAGAACGTCCAACTTCGTGAGGAAACATATGCTGGCCGCGCAACGCAAAGACCACCTGCTCGCCCTCCTCGACCGCGACGGACGGGTGGTGGCGAAAGCCGTCGCCGACGAACTCGGGGTTTCGGAGGATGCCATCCGCCGCGACCTCCGTGAGCTCGCCGACGAGGGAAAGCTCCTCCGCGTGTACGGCGGCGCGCTTCCGCTCGCCGCGCCCGAACCCCCGGTTCGCGAACGCACCGCGCTGGCGACCGAGAGCAAGGAACGCGTGGCCCGCGCGGCCGTGGCCACCATTCGCCCCGGAGCGACGATCGTCCTCGATGCCGGCACGACCACGCTGGCGATGGCCCGGATGCTGCCCTCCGGCACAGGAATCACCGTCATCACGGCGAGTCCCGCCGTCGCCCTCGCCGTCGCCGAGCACTCGGACGCGCGGGTGATCATGATCGGCGGCGAACTCTCCCGACACTCCCTCGTAACGGGCGGCGGGCTGGCGATCGAGGCGATCCAGCACCTCGCCGCCGATACCTTCTTCCTCGGCGCCACCGGCATCGATCCCGAACGCGGCCTCACCACGGGCGAACTCGACGACGCCGTGACGAAGCGCGCACTGGCCTCGCGCTGCACCGAGACCGTCGTGCTCGCGAGCGAGGAGAAGATCGGCGCCGTCGCGCGCTACCCCGTGCTGGCACTCGATGCCGTCACCGCGATCGTCGCCGACCCCGCCGACACCAACCCGCTCATCGCGGAGATCGAGGGACGGGTCGGAGGAGACTGACCCCGCTTCGGGCCCGAGACGGGCGGGAACCTCAGACGTAGAGCAGATCCTGGGCGACCGCATCCCTCCACCCGGGAACGGCGAGGCGTGCGGGATCGTCCCATTCGCCGCCGACGATCTGCGCGAACGCCCCCTCGACACCGAAGAGCTTCTCGAGCGGGGTCCAGTCGGACTCCCCGGGCATGGGCACGAGGGAGCGCTCCTCGAGCATCCCGGGGTGGATCTCCTCGATCAGCGACAGCAGGCGCACGCCCGTGTGCACGGGCCGCAGCGCCTCGGCATCCGTGACGTGCAGGATCACTCCCTCGCAGGCGTCACCGGCGTGATCGCGGACCAGCGGTGTGAAGCCGTAGGGAACCGCGGTGATGCCGGGAAGCCGGGCCGCCGTGATGGCTGCGGCATAGCGCTCCCCGTCGATGAAGGGCGCCGCGATCACGCGGAACGGCACCGCGGTGCTTCGCCCCTCCGAGACGTTCACGCCCTCCGCCAGGCAGGTGCCGGGGTACAGCAGGGCCGTCGTGGGGCTGGGGAGGTTCGGGGACGGCGGCATCCACGTGCCCTCATCCACGCGGCGAGCCGTATCGCGAGACCACCCGTCCACCGTGACGACTTCGAGTTCGACATCGATCCCGCGCGTCCGCACCCAGTGGCGGGCCAGCTCGCCGATCGTGAGACCGTGCCGAATCGGCATGCTCCAGCGTCCCACCAGGGACTGCGCCCGCTCGTCGAGCATCGGTCCTTCGGCCCGGTCGAGGCGGCCGCCGATCGGGTTCGGACGATCGAGCACCACGACCGCCACACCGGCATCGGCGCACGCCTCGAGCACGTGGCTCATCGTCCAGATGTACGTGTAGAACCGGGCACCGACGTCGGGCAGATCGATCAGCATCACGTCGAGGTCGGCCAGGTCGGAGGCGGCAGGACGCACGGCGTCGCCGTACAGACTGCGCACCTCGACGCCGGTGACCGGATCGACGAGATCTCCGACGAGTTCACCCTCTCGCGCACGCCCGCTGAGTCCGTGCTCGGGACCGAAGAGCCGAGTGAACCGCCATCCGGTCTCGGCCAGCGGCTGCCGTCCGCGTCGGAGATCGGAGGTGAGCGCGAGGTCGTTCGTGACCATCCCGACGCGACCCCCTTCGAGGCGCGCGAGCAGATCGGGACGGATGTCGCGTCGGATCAGGCGGTCGATGCCGAGAAGCATGGGATCAGTCGATTCTGTGGTCGGTGACGGCGTTGTAGGTGCGCTGCAGGTTGTCGGAGATGGTGTCGTAGTCGGCCTGCGCGATGCGGGTGAACAGGAAGTCGAGCACTGCGAGCTGGGCGATCCGACTCGCCATCGCGCCGGATCGGAACGTCGACTCCGAGACCGCGGTGACGAGGACCAGCGAGCAGACCCGTGCGAGCGGAGACCGGGGATTGTTGGTGATGGCGATGGTCGTCGCCCCGGCGCGGGCTGCGACCTTGGCCGACTGGACGATCTCGAGAGTGCGACCGGAGTGCGAGATCGCGACCGCGACATCCCGCTCGTCGAGGAGTGCGGCACCGGTGAGCGCGAGGTGGAGATCGGTCCGCGCCTGCGCCACGAGTCCCGCGCGGTGCAGCTTCTGCTCCAGGTCCTGCGCGGCGAGGCCGCTGGAGGCCGCGCCATAGATGTCGATGCGGCGGGCGGCGCGCACCGCATCGACGCAGCGCTCCAGTTCGTCGATGTCGATCTGCCGTGCCGTGCGTTCGATGGCCGACGCCTCGGCGAACGCGATCTTGCGCACGGTGGTGAGCGCGTCGTCGTGCCGGCTGACATCGCTCTCCGACACCTGGAACCGCTCACGGTCGGAGGCGCTGCGGTCGAGCTCGGTCGCGAGAGCGAGGCGCAGATCCGGGTACCCGGAGAACCCGAGGCTCTGCGTGAAGCGGGCGATGCTCGCGACCGATGTACCGCAGGCGGCGGCGAGATGGGTGATCGAGTTGTCGACCACGCTCTGCGGATCGGCGAGCACGTGCGTGGCGATGCGGCGCTCGGTGGGCGTGAGCGCGGACAGGCGCTGATGGATGGCGGTCATCGCACTGGTGGACACGGCACCAGGATGACACGACCATGTTACGAATGGAAGTAATTTTCGGAAAGGGCTTGAGTTTCTGTAAAAGATTCCCCAAAGTGGGCGGAGGCTTTCACAGCAGAGATGCCCCGGTCCCGCCGACGGCTCTCACAACCGAGAGGAACACCATGCGATACCGCACCACCCGACTCGCGTTCACCGCAGGTCTCCTGGTCACGGGGCTGGCCGTGGCCGGATGTGCACCCGCGGCTTCCAGCGGAGAGGCCGGCGGCGAGGACGTCACTCTGAAGATCTGGTCGTGGCAGGCTTCTTCCTCCCCCAAGTGGGAAGCCGTCTTCGACAAGTACGAGGAATCGCACCCCGGCGTGACCATCGAGTTCGAGGGCTACCAGCCGACCGAGTACAACCAGATCCTCGCAACCGGCCTCGAGGGCAGTGACGGCCCCGACATCGCCATGCTCCGCGCGTACGGCGGCATCCAGCCGGCGATCCAGTCCGAGCAGATCGTCCCGATCGACGACATCGTCGACGGGCTCGACCAGTTCGATCCGACCGTGCTGCGCGCGGCTCAGGGCAAGGACGACGGCAAGACCTACGGCGTGCCCTTCGCGTACCAGACGATGCAGATGTTCTACAACAAGACGATGTTCGACGAGATGAAACTGAAGGAGCCGAAGGACTGGGACGAGTTCATCGAGCTCCAGGAGAAGCTCCTCGACGAGGGCGTCACCCCGATGGCCCTCGGCGCCCGTGAGGACTGGGTCCTGCCGATGTTCCACGACATCGTCGGTTCGGCGAACTACGGCGGTGCCGACTTCGAGGAGAAGGTGCTCGCCGGCGACGTCGACTTCACCGACCCGGCCTACGTGTCGTCGCTCGGGATCGTCAAGGACATGCAGAAGTACCTCGACAAGAACGTCAACGCGATCGCCGTGGCGGATGCCGTGCTGCAGTTCACGTCGGGTCAGGCCGCGCAGTGGCCCGGCGGCTCGTTCGACCTGCCGACCTTCCAGAACTCGGCACCCGACACCGAGTGGGGCGTCTACGAGGTGCCGCCGGCTCCGGGCAGCGCGCTCGACCACGCCGTCACCCCCGGCTACGCCGACGGCAGCTTCGGCATCAACGCCTCCAGCGACCAGCAGGAGGCCGCGACAGAGCTGCTGAACTGGATGACCACGAAGGAGTTCGGCCAGCTCGTCGCCGACGAGGTCGACCAGTTCTCCGCCCTGCCCGGTGTGAAGTACTCCGACCCGCTGATGCAGGAGATGAACGAGCAGTACACCGCCAACCCGGCGCCGTACCTGCTGCTCGTCGACTTCCGTTACGGCGACCCGACCGGCACGGCCGTGCTCGGACCGGACATCCAGGCGATGTTCCTCGGAGACAAGACCCCCGAGCAGCTCGGCACCGACCTGCAGACCGGGATCTCCACCTGGTTCACCCCCGCATCCTGACCCGACCGTGAGGGGCGCCGGCCTCGGCGCCCCTCACGCAGCGAAAGAGGCATCATGGCCCTGACCCTCCCCCTCCGCCGGGAGAAGACACGGCGCTCACGCGCGGGAATCGCGCTGTCGACCCCGACCGCGACGCTGTTCGTCCTTCCCGCCGCGGTGCTGTTCGCCGTGCTCATCCTCTATCCGATGCTCGCCGCGCTCAGCTATTCGTTCTTCGACTGGCAGGGAACCAAGCAGGGCGGTTTCGCCGGCGTCGCGAACTACATCACCCTCCTCACGAAGGAGCCGTACGCCTCCGAGCTGTGGAACGCGTTCGGACACAACCTGCTGCTGTTCGCGGGCGCACTCGTCTTCCAGAACTCGCTCGGCCTCGGCATCGCGACGCTGCTGCACCGTCGCAAGCGCACCAAGCGCTTCTTCCAGACGATCTTCGCGCTCCCCTACCTCGTGAGCCCGATGGTCATCGGCTACCTGTGGTCGCTCATGCTCTCCCCGCTGTTCGGTCCCGTCAATGCGATCCTCCGCGGCGTCGGGCTCGAGAGCCTCGCCCTTCCATGGCTCGGCGACCCGCAGCTCGCGATCTGGGTGATCGTGCTCGTGAGCGCCTGGCAGTGGATCGGCTTCCCGATCCTGCTCTACGGCGCAGCGCTCGGCGGCATCCCCGAGGAGATCGAAGAAGCCGCCGCCCTGGACGGCGCCACCGCAGGCAAGCGCTTCCGGTACATCACCCTCCCGATGCTCACGCCGACCATCGGCATCATCACCGTGCTCACCTTCATCGGCAGCATGGAGGCCATGGCGATCCCGTTCGCGCTCGCGGGCTCGAACGGCGCCCCGGCCGGATCCACCGACGTGATGATGCTGCTCTTCTATCGCACCGCGTTCGAGTCGGGGAACCCGAACTCGATCGGCGTCTCCTCCGCGCTCGCGACCGTCCTGTTCATCTTCATCATGGTGATCTCGGTCGTGATCACCTCCACGATGCGTCGCGCCGAACGAAAGCTGTTCTGATGAGCACCGCCACCGAACCCCGCACCGAGCCGACAACCGAGGCGATCGTCTCGGGCCGCCCCTCCGCACCGCGTCGCCGCACGAGCCGCACCTCGGACACCCCGTTCATCGGGCGGCTGTTCGCGAACATCTTCCTCTGGGGATATGCCCTCATCGCGATCGGCCCCCTGCTGCTCATGCTCAACAACTCGCTGCGCACCCAGCAGCAGATCGCGACCGAGCCGCTGGGCCTCCCGGTGCCGCCGACCTTCACGAGCTTCCAGAGCGCGTGGATCACGGCATCCTTCGACACCTACTTCCTCAACTCCATCACCGTCACGGTCGGGTCCGTCATCGTCACGACGGTGGTGTCCGTGCTCGCCGCGTACGCGTTCGCCCGGGCGAGGGCGAAGTTCTTCCGCGGCATCGAGGCGGTCTTCCTCTCCGGGCTCATGCTGCCCGTGCACCTGGCGATCCTTCCGCTGTTCTACCTGCTCGACTCGCTGAAGATGACCAGCAACGTATTCAGCCTGATCCTCGTCTACGGCGCTCTCGGCATCCCGTTCACGACGTTCGTGCTGACGGTGTTCTTCCGGGCGCTGCCGATCGAGCTGGAAGAAGCCGCCCGCATCGACGGAGCCGGTCCGTTCCGCACGTTCATACAGATCCTGCTGCCGCTCGTGCGGCCCGCCCTCGCGACCGTGATCGTGTTCCGCTTCGTGCCGGTGTGGAACGACTTCTTCTATCCGTTGATCCTGCTGCGCGACCGCGACTCCTACACGCTGCCCGTCGGGCTCACCCGCTTCTTCGGCGAATACTCCACCGACTGGCCGCAGTTGTTCGCCGGGCTGACGATCGCGACGATCCCGCTGATCGTGCTGTTCCTGCTCGCGACCAAGCAGATCATCAACGGGCTCACCTCCGGAATGAGCAAGTGAGGCGCCCGTGGTGAACGGCGCGCCGGGCTCGGCGTGGGCCTCGTTGCGGAGCACGCACCGAGGGGGTGCCGAGGAGCTGACGCTGCTCGGCACCCCCGCGGACGACGACCCCGAGCCGCTCGGCGCTGATCATCTGTTCGACCTGGCCTCGCTCACGAAGATCTTCACGACCGTTGCCGCGCTACGCCTGGCGGATGCCGGGATGCTCGACCTCGATGAACCGGTCGCGCCCGTGCTGCCGGTCGGCACGGGCACGGGTGCCGCGCTCATCACCCCCCGGCACCTGCTCACGCACACCGCTGGGCTTCCGGCCGAAGGCGGCGCGTGGCGATCGGGGCTCGCGGGCGAAGAACTGCGCTCCACCGTGCTGCGAAGTACACTGCGCGCCGAGCCGGGCACCGCGCACCTCTACTCGGACGTCGGATTCATCGCCGTCGGTGAGCTGATCGAGCGGGTCTCGGGCCGCTCTCTCGCGGAGCTCGTCGCGGACGCGGCCACGGTCATGGGCGCGGAGGCACTCACCTGGAGCCCTTCAGTGACCCGTGCGGTGGCCACCGAAGTGCAGCCGCATCGCGGGCTGGTCCGGGGAGAGGTCCACGACGAGTTGGCGCACGCGCTCGCTCGCCCCGCGGGTCACGCCGGGCTGTTCGGGACCGTGCACGACGTCGCCGCCCTCGCCCGCACGATCCGCGACGGCGGCGAGGGGGCTCGTGGGCCGGTTCTCTCTGTGGAGAGCGTGCGCCTGATGGTGACACCGGTCGTCACCGCGGCGGCGGGCTACGGCCAGGCGGTCGGTCTGCGGGTGCGGGACTCGGCGTGGATGGGCGAGGTGCACGCCGTCGGCCACACCGGCTTCACCGGCACCGCCTTCGCGGTCGATCTCGACTCCGGAGGCTGGGGCGTGCTGCTGACGAATCGCGTGCATCCCTCACGGGAGGGCGCCGATGTGACCGCGGTGCGCCGGGACTTCTTCCGGACGATCGTCTGAGGTCCCCGCCTGCCCTTCGCGCTCCAGTAGCGTCTTCCCATGAGCTTCACGCCCCTCCGGTCCCGGTCGCGCAATCTCTACACCTGGTTCGCCACACGCCCTGATCTCTTCGTCTCCGAGCGCTCGCCCCGCAAGTCGGCGACCTGGCTCGTGATCGCCGGGCTCATGGTGGTCGTGATGCTCCTCGTCTACCTCAACCCGGAGTCGACGGCCGAGCTCCTCGGCGGCCGCGTGCGCAGCGGACTCGCGATCGCCGGTGCCTTCTTCCTCCCGCCGGCTGTCTTCGTCGCCGGCATCGTGATGTTCTTCGTCAGCGCCCGACGCTGGCGGATCAAGGGCGGAGGCGTCCTGACGAATCCGGTGATCCACGGTGTCGCCGCGGGATTCCCGCTCGATCAGACCGTGTCCGCGCTGCAGCGCGGCAGCTCCGACAGCGCCGGCATCGTCGCCGCACTGAAGGACGTGATCGAACACCGGGGCGATGACCGACTGCTGACCATCTGGACCTCCGACGCCGATCGGGCGATGTACATCGGCGTGATCCGCGTCGCGGGGAAGGAGCTCTGGATCGACTCCGAGCCGGTCGCCGTGGACCCCGCGCTCTTCTTCGACGCGAAGGAGCTCAACCGCACCGCGACGCGGGAGCAGGCCGGCCTCGGCGGTCGCTGAACCGCGCCGGCGTCCCGAAGGCGCTGATCAGACCTGGGCGGGACCGAGCCCTGGGAACTCAAGCGAGGTCTGCTCCGGATCCCGCCACGCACGGTGCACGAGGGTGCCGGGGCTCGTCGCTCCATAGGCATCCCGCAGCGCGGCGACGCATCGCTCGGCGAGTTCCCGGAAGTCGCTCGCGTACGCGGGCAGCGGGAGCTCCGAGGTCCAGTTCGGCTGCGCGGCTCCCGGCTCGTTCCATCCGGCGGCTCGCAGCACCGCCTCATCGGCATCCGCGACCAGATCGCGCGCCGGCGCCTCAGCGTAGAGCGTCTCGGGGTCTCCGGCGAACTGCACGTAGCGCAGCGGGTCGCCATCGACCGAGACGATGAGGAACACGCCGTCGGTCACACCGCGGAGCGCCGTGATGAGGCGAAGAGTGAACGTTCCCCAGGCCGACGGCTCGGCGTCGGACGGCCGCGGGACCGGGCGCTGCGCCACGCCGTCTCGGGTCGACTGCGCCCACGGCATCGGCTCGGGTGTGCGCGTGGTCGTGAAGACGAGGTCCCGGTCGTCGGCGGGCACGAACTTGAGCCACGACTGCAGCTCGAGCCGCTCGAACCCGAACCTCTCGAACCCCTGCTCGGCTGCGCGCGGATCGCGGGTGTCGAGGCGTACCAATGTTCCGTCGCCGGGCTCGACGGTGACCGGGATGCCGCGATACGTGCCGCGGTGCGCGACGCGGAAGCACTCCAGCTGTTCGTCGGGTGCGATGTTGCGGACCCACCCGTTCCCGATCTTCCGGAAGCCTTCGACCGGGGTGGGGCTCCAGAGCGCCCAGTTGCCGCCCGGGCTGGCGAGCGGGTACTCCGTGTCCCCGGCGCGGACGTATCGTCCCGACTTCTGCATGGTCAGCACCCCGGATTCCGGATCGGCGCCGCGAGCACGCGCATCATCTTCGGCCACCGCATGCTGCACGTCATACGAGCCACCCTAAGCGAGCCGTCCGACCTCGCGGTCGACGACGACCGTCAGTCTCCCTCGCCCCGATCGGCGAGCAGCGCGTGCAGGTGCCCGGCGGCCGCGAGGAGCGCGACGCTGCGTCGTGTGAGCGCGACCAGCCGGTCCTGGAGGATGCGCTGCACCTCGCCCGTGTCGGCATGCTGCCGCACGTGTTCGAGGATGCGCGAGATCGCAGGGATGCCGTAGCCACCCGCGCGCAGGGCGGCGACGATGCGCGCCTCGGTGATCGCCGCCGCGCCGTACGACCGCGTGGATGCCGTGCCGCGAAGCGGATGTACCAGCCCTTCCCGCTCCCAGTGACGCAGCGCGGACGGGCGGATGCCGAGAGCCTGCGCGAGTTCGCCGATGGTCATCGCGTCCGCGTCATCGAAGTCGTCGTCAGCCTCGACCAGAGCGACATCGAGGCCGTGCAGGGCCTCGCGCACCCGGGAGCGATCGTCCGCGAGGCCGACATGCACCTCGTCGATGCGCTCGGCCGCGGCGTCGACCGAGGCGCCGATCAGAGT
Organism: Microbacterium sp. B19(2022); assembly: GCF_012030385.1. Lineage (NCBI taxonomy): Bacteria > Bacillati > Actinomycetota > Actinomycetes > Micrococcales > Microbacteriaceae > Microbacterium > Microbacterium sp. B19(2022). The sequence goes on along the minus strand of NZ_JAAUVO010000021.1, from coordinate 23,187 downwards.
CGGCATCAGTCGCCGGGCGGGCACAGGGCCGATGGCGGCCGCCATCGCACGATAAGCGCGCGCGGCGGTCTCGTGCCGCCCTGCGTAGCGGCGATAGCCGTTGGCTCCGCGCTCGGCCGGAGGGATGACCCCGAGCCACTCCAGGTCGCGCACCTGCTGCGTCGAGTAGCCCACGCGTCGTCCGAGCGCAGCCGTCGTGATTGCATCCTCTTGAGGGTTTGACATTAGATTCACCCTCCTTTCGGCATCAAAGTCCACATAAGCACGTGAACCTCATCATTGAGGGATGACAATGCAGGAGATCATCGAAACAGTCCGTGGCTTCGACGGCGCCCTCGTCGTCACCCCCGAAGAGGGCAGCGACTTCCCCGCGCTTTCCTGGGGAGACGCCTACTTCTATCACGCACCGGACGGGCGGATGCCGGAGCGCACCCAGCCGTACGGAACGATCATCACGAAGGACTACCCCGACGACACGACATCCGTGCTGGATGCGCCAGGGCGGTTCCGCGTCAACATCAACGTCGGCCGCGAGCGCGCGGTGTCACTCGTCGCCGTCGGCCCCGCGCCGACGGAGGTCGACGTGTTCCACCGGCATCCGCTCTACGGTGCGGCCGGGTGGGTGTGCGTGATCGACCCGGGCGAGCGAACCGAGGGCGCCGTGCTCGATCTGCTCCGCCAGGCGCACGAGTCCCTACGACAGCGGGCCGAGCGGCGGGCGAGGCGAGCATGACCACTCCCCAGGGCATGACCGAAGCCGACCGGCGGATCGTCGCGGTGTGGGCCGCCGACTGCGCCGAGCGGGTGCTGCCTCTGTTCGAAGCGGAGGCGCCGGACGACGACCGCGCCAGAGACGCCATCGCGAGAGCTCGGGCCTTTGCCCGGGGCGAGCTCACCGCCGCCGGCGAGATCCGTCGGCGATTCGTCGCGGGCAGGGCTGCGCACAGTGCGAGCTCTCCGGCAGGGGCTGCAGCCGCCCGTGCCGCCGCGCAGGCCGCGGGCGTCGCACACATGGGCGCCCATGCACTCGGAGCGGCGGCATACGCCGCGAAAGCCATGGAGCTGGCGCATCCGTCGAATCCATCGGCCCGCGCCGAGGAGGTGCGCCGGCAACTCGCCGCCCTCTCCCCTGAGGCATCCGCCGCTCTGCGCGCACTCCCCCCGCTCGGCGAGGATTCCGCGGGCCCTCTCGGCCCCGGCCTGCTCGCCACCGGCACGCTGGGCGAGGTGATCCGCGAGCTCCAGGCTCACCTCCGCTGACGCGTCCTCCCGAGCTTCAGCCCCGATTCAGCCTCTACCGGCCACACTGGAGGAATGCGGATCCTGGTGGTGGACGACGAGGTGCGCCTGGCCGAGGGTGTGCGCCGCGGCTTGGAGGCCGAGGGCTTCGCCGTCGACGTCGCGCACAACGGCGTCGACGGACTCTGGCGGGCGCGGGAGACCCGGTACGACGCGATCGTGCTCGACCTGATGATGCCGGGCATGAGCGGCTGGAAGGTGTGCGAGGCGCTGCGCGCCGAGGAGAACTGGACGCCCGTGCTGATGCTGACCGCCAAGGACGGCGAGTGGGACCAGGTCGAGGCGCTCGAGACCGGAGCCGACGACTACGTCACCAAGCCGTTCTCATTCGCGATCCTCGTCGCCCGCCTCCGCGCCCTCGTGCGCCGCGGGGCCGTCGCGCGCCCCGCGATCCTGGAGGCCGGCGACCTGCGACTCGACCCCGCCGCGCACCGGGTCTGGCGCGGCGATACCCCCGTGACCCTCACCGCACGGGAGTTCTCGGTGCTGGAGTACCTCATGCGCCACCGGGGTCAGGTCCTGTCGAAGCGCGCACTCATCGAGGGTGTCTGGGACGACGACTTCGACGGCGACCCGAACATCGTCGAGGTCTACGTCGGACACCTGCGCCGCAAGGTCGACAAGCCGTTCGGCCGCGAGGCGATCGAGACGATCCGCGGTGCGGGCTACCGGCTGGCGGCCGACGGTGGCTAGGCGCAGCTGGCGCTCGGTGCGCGGGAGGACCACGCTCGGGGCGACGGTCGTCGTCGCGGTGGCCCTGCTCATCGGCGCGTTCTCGTTCTACGGCGTGCTCAGCGCCAGCATCCACGGCAGCACGGAGCGGGCGGCCGAACAGCGCCTCGACGAGCTCGCCGAGCGCAGCGACGGACCGGGCCGCGGCGGGATCGACTCCCTCGAGGACGAGTTCGTGCAGCTCGTCGGCCCGGACGGATCGGTACGGGCGGCCAGCGAAGACGCCAGGGAAGCGCTCGGTTCCGCGGCCCTGCCCGTGTCCGACGACCCGCAGACGCTGACCGTCGACGGGGAGCAGATGCTCGTCGTCTCGGACGACCTCGATGACGACCAGACACTCGTGCTGGCCGTGTCGATGGATGACGACGCCGAGACCCTGACGACGGTCGCGACCCTGCTCGCCATCGCCGTCCCCCTGCTCCTGCTGCTCGTCGCGGTGACCACCTGGCTCGTGGTCGGCCGCGCACTCCGTCCGGTCGAGCGCATCCGCGAGAAGGTCGACGGCATCACCGCCGAGCGCCTGCACCAGCGCGTGCCGGTGCCCGAGACCGCGGATGAGATCGCGGCGCTCGCGACCACCATGAACGGGATGCTCGATCGACTCGATGCCGCGGCCACCGCGCAGCGACGTTTCGTGTCGGATGCCTCGCACGAGCTGCGCTCTCCCCTCGCGACCATCCGTCAGCACGCCGAGCTCGCGCAGGCTCACCCCGACGTGACGAGCATCGGCGAGCTCGCGGAGGTCGTCTCGGAGGAGGGGATGCGCCTGCAGGGCATCGTCGAGTCCCTGCTGCTGCTCGCCCGCCTCGACGAGGGCGCGAGCACGCACGACGAGGCAGTCGACCTCGACGACATCGCGCTCGGTGAGGTGCGCCGGCTGCGCGCGGCCGGATTCGATGTCGACGGCTCCGGCATCCGGGCGGCCAGGGTGAACGGTGATCCCCGTCTGCTCGGGCAACTGGTGCGCAACCTCGCCGACAACGCCGTGCGGCACAGCCGCGGCCGGGTCGCGATCGGCGTGACGCCCTCCGGCGGGCACGTGTTCGTGACGGTCGAAGACGACGGCACCGGCGTGCCCGCCGAGGAGCGGGAGCGCATCTTCGAGCGCTTCGTGCGCCTCGATGACGCGCGCAGCCGCGACGCCGGTGGCAGCGGACTGGGTCTCGCGATCGCCCGCGGCATCGCCGCATCTGCCCGCGGGACGCTCGCGGTCGACGACTCCCGCTGGGGTGGCGCCCGCTTCGTCGTCACGCTGCCGCTCGGCGCCTGAGCGCGGATCCCCCCGTTCCTGAAGACGGCTTCAGGAGGCTTCAGGGAGGCTTCAGCGCCCGCGCGAGACCATCAGGACATGGACGACAAGACACCCACCCCGGACCAGACTCCCGACCAGACTCCCGCGAGCACCCCGGATGCGCAGACCGTCCCGGTCGCGCCCGCTCCCCCCGCCACGGCTCCGACAGTCGACGCCGGGCAGCACCCGACGTTCGCCGCGGCCGAGCCGGTCGCCGCCCCCGCCGCATCCGAGGCCAAGCCCGGACGCAAGCGCGCCCTCCTCATCGGCGGCGGCATCGCTGCGGCCGTGATCCTCGCGGGCGGCGGCATCGCAGTCGGCGCGGCGATCGGCGACGAGTTCGGCGACGACGACGACCGCTCTTCGATGTCCGACGGCCCCCGTCACGACGAAGGAGCGCCCCAGGGCGATCACGACGACGATCGACAGGACGACGACAGCACCTCGTCGAACGACCGCGGCCCGGTGACCGGCATCGGCACGGCATCGGCCGACGAGCTCATCGAGATCGCGGATGCCGCACGAGGCGCCGCCGAGGGCGAGGTCACGTCGATCGATGCGAAGCGCGACGGCACCTGGGAGGTGCAGCTCACGACGACCGACGGGACCGAGACCGACGTCCGCGTCGACGAGAACCTCGCGGCTTCCGTCATCGAGACCGATCCCGCTGACGGCGACGACACCGGTCCCGCGCTCACCCTCGACGACGCGGCGATCCGCTCGCTGGTCGATGCCGCGCTCGCCGAGGCCGACGGCATGATCACCGACCTCGATGTGGACGGCGACGACGTGAGCCCCTACGACGCGTCGGTCCTCACGTCGGACAACCGTTCGATCGACATCGACTTCAGCGCCGACTTCGCCGTCGTCGGAACCGACATCGACTGAGCCGAGGGCCTCGTCCCCCCGCCGTCCTGCGACGTCCGAAACGCCCGATGCCGCCGTTCCTCCCCCGGGGGCGGCGGCATCGTCATGCGCCGGGGCGGACACGGCGACGGATAGCATTCAGGGATGAGCACCTCCGGACCGATCGACGACATCTCCATCGGCGGCGAAGTGATCCGCCTCGGACAGTTCCTCAAGTTCGCCGGCCTCCTCGACTCGGGCGGCAACGCCAAAGAGGTCATCATCGACGGGTATGTGACCGTCAACGGTGAGGTGGATCGACGCCGCGGACGCCAGCTGCGCGACGGCGACCTGGTGTCGTTCGAAGGCCGAACGGTGCGCGTCCGTCCCTGACGCGGGAGCTCAGCGGACGTCGCACGGCAGGACCTTCCGCACGGTCACGACGATCAGGGCGATCAGCAGGCCGACCAGAGTCACATCGGCCACGATGTACGCGTAGTGCGCCCAGTTGGTCCCGGCGGCCGCGAGTCCCGCGATCACCAGATCGCTGCGCTGATTCAGCACGGGGCGGATGACGGCGACCTCGACGAGGTAGACGAGCCAGATCGCGCCGAGGATCCCCAGCGTCGCGCGCCCCGCCCGCGCGCGCACGCTCACCACGGTGAGGACGATCAGCACCACGCCCGCGAGCACGTTCAACGCCGTGAACACGAGCCGCCCGATGCCCAGTCCGATCGGGATCGTGACACCCGGCGCCAGGAACTTCAGCGGCGCCTCCAGGAACGAGAGGGCGATGATCGCGCCGAGCAGGAACGCCGGCAGCAGCAGACGGAGCGCCGTGGTGGTCCGTGCCATGCCTGTCACCGCTTCCCGTCGCCCACAGATGGATCCGCGTCCGACGCTACCCCGGCCCTGTGATCGAGGCGTCGCCGAGCACCGTGCTTAAACGCTGCTCACAACCACTCGAACACCTGCTCCACGAGGATTCCGACGCCGATGACGGTCATCGCGATGCCGGCGAGGCGGGTGACCAGCGAGCTCGCGCGCGGCCGGGTGCGCAGCAGGCGGCGGGCGAGCAGTCCGACCGTCGTGTAGACGACCGCGATGTTGAGCAGGTGCAGTCCGCCGAGCGCGAGCATCTGCGTCGTCGACGACCAGCCGTCCGGACTCGTGAACTGCGGCAGCAGGGCGAGCAGGAGAAGCAGTCCCTTGGGGTTGATGCCGCTCACTCCCGACCCTCGCAGGAACTGCGACCATCCGCCGGTCGCGATCGGCTCCCCGCTCTCGGCGATCGGAGCCGGGCGGCTGGCGAGCGTCGTCGCGCCGAGGAAGATCAGGTAGAGCGCCCCGACCACGGTCAGGGTCGTGAGCGTGACCGGATACGCGGTGACGAGCGCGCCGAGCCCCAGCGCAACGGCGACGATGACGACCGTGTAGCCGGCGAGCATCCCGAGGATCGACGGCGCGATCGAGCGGGCCCGCAAGCCGGCCGAGATCGCGTACGCCCAGTCGGCGCCGGGGGTCAGCGCGAGCATGACCGCGACCAGCCAGAACTGCATGACCAGTGCGATATCCATGGGTCCTCCTCAATCCGAGGAAGAGACTACGAAGGATTCTGCGAAAGGTGCTTCGATTCTTCGCGTACTCGCGACCGATTCCTGCAAGACTTGTCGCCATGGATGCACTTGACCGGGAGATTCTCTCGCTGCTGCAGGATGACGGCCGGATGAGCGCGACGAACCTCGCTTCGCAGGTCGGTCTGAGCCTCTCCGCCTGTCATCGACGGCTCAAGGAGCTGGAACAGTCCGGGGCGATCGAGCGGTACCGCGCGGTGGTGGCTCCGAAGGCGGTCGGGCTCACGTTCGAGGCCATCGTGTTCGTGACGATCGGGCGCACCGACAAGGACACCATCGTCGCGTTCGAAGAGGCGGTCGTGGCCATCCCCGCGGTCGCCGAGGCGCAGCGCCTGTTCGGCGACCCCGACTACATGCTGCGCATCCTCACCCGCGACATGAGCGCGTACCAGGAGCTCTACGACAGCACCCTCGGAGCGCTCCCCGGCGTGCAGCGGCTCACCTCGACCATGGTGATGAAGCGCCTCGGCGCCGACCGCGCGGTGCCGATTCCCTGAGGCACCCAGCGACGGCACCGCCGGCGGACGCGCTCCGCTATCGATTCCAGTGACGCAGCTTGTCGGGGTTGCACACGATCCAGATGTTGGACAGCAGACGTGATCGCATTTCCGCCGTGAGTGCGGCGACGACACGCTCGTCGCGGACGAGTGTGAGCCCGGGGACACCGTTGATCGATGCGGTAGCGATGAAGGTCCCCGGCGTCATCAGCGCACGCAGCTCCGCGGCAGCCGCCTCCGGCCCCGTCGCCGGCATCGGACCGGTTGGAACGTGACCGCCGCTGTCGATGACGACCTCGACCTCCGGGTGGAGCAGCGCCTGGATCGCCTCCTCGTCCAACGAGCAGAGCGCGCTCGCGAGCGACTCGACGGTGTCGACATCGGCAGCATCATGACGGCGCCGTCGCAGCCACGCCGGGTAGTGCTTGCGGGTCATGCGGTGACCGCGGTGACGTGCCCAAGCTTCTGCGGACTCATCACCCAGAGCAGCTGCAGGATGCCTTCGCTGGACGTGGTCACCGTGACCATGGTCGTGACCGTCCCGTTCTCGACGAGAGTGGCCGCGGGCTGGCCGTTCACCTGCACCCAGTCGATGGTCTTCCCGATCCAGAAGTGGTGCGCGAACGCCGCGACGAACTTCGCCACGCGCCCGCGACCTATCACGGGGATACGCGCAGCGAGCTTGACGCCGTTGCCATCGGTGTAGCTGACGACATCGGCGGCGAAGAGCGCCTCGAGCTCGTGCGCATCGCCCTTCTGAGCAGCCGTGAGGAACGCCTCGAGTAGGCGGCGCTGAGCCACCGGATCGACGTGGGCGTTGCGCGCCGACGACAGGTGCGCCCGCGCCCTGCTGACGAGTTGCCTCGCGCTCACGACGCTGCTGGAGATCACCTCGGCGATACGTGGGTACGGATAGTCGAACGCCTCGCGCAGGATGTAGGCCGCCCGCTCGGTCGGCGTCAGCTTCTCCAGCGTCAGGAGGATCGCGAACTGCAGCGCTTCGGCCCGCTCGGCACCGAGCGCCGGATCGTCATCCGTGTTCACCGGCTCGGGGAGCCACGGACCGATGTACGTCTCCCGCCGCGAGTGCGAGGACTGCAGCACATTGATCGAGAGGCGGGTGGTGATCGTCGTCAGGAACGCCACGGGCTCCTGGATCTTGCTGCGATCCGTGTTCTGCCAGCGGATCCACGTCTCCTGCACGATGTCCTCCGCGTCGGCGACCGTGGTCAGCATCCGGTACGCGATGCCGAAGAGTCGTCGGCGGTGCGTGTCGAAGATCCGTACTGCCTCGTCGAGGTCGGCGGCCTCGCCGAATCCGCTGTCGGCCATCGTCACGCCCTTCCCCCTGTCTTCATCGGAGTCCTGCGACAAGGCGTCGGCCTTCTTCGTGAACCCAGGTATCGAGGGTCGTGGACGCGAGACGCAGCGGAGACCGAGGAAGCAGCAGGTCTCCGGAGATGTTGAAGCCCAGGGTAGTGGTCTCCGCGTCCTCGACGACATAGCGCGGGTCATGGTCGACGCGGAGTACCCGACGCACGAAGTCCGGCAGAGGCATCTGCTCGGGGCCGCCGAAGTCGACCGCGCCGCCGAGCGGATCACCCATCGCCAGGTCGACGAGCGCTTCGGCCACGTCGGATGCCGCGACGGGCTGCACCGCTTTCGGAGGAAGATGCACCGTGTCCTGTGCGGTGTTCCACTCGGCGATCTGCCGCGCGAAGTCGTAGAACTGCGTGGATCGGAGGATGGAGTGGGCGATCGGCCCCGACCGCACGAGGTTCTCCTGCACGCCCTTGGCGGCGAAGTAGCCGTCTTCCCCGGCGTGATCCGCGCCGACGATCGACAGCACGACGTGGTGCTTCACTCCCGCGCGCTCCTCCGCCTCCAGCAGACGCTGCGTCGTGGTCTCGAAGAACTCGCGTGCGGCGGCACCCGACACGTCCGGGGCGTTGGTGACGTCGATGACGGCATCCGCGAACTCGAGCGCCGCATCGAGGCCCTGCCCCGTGCGCGCATCCACGCCGCTCGCCGGCGCAGCCACCACGACCGCCTGAGCTCGACGTTCGAGTCTCTCGACGACCATCCGGCCCACTTGGCCGGTCCCACCCAACACGACGATCCGCATCTCGCTCGCTCCGTTCCTGGGTCCCGCACCGTGCGCGCAGGGGGGTTCTCTTAACAGTGACCGGACAGCACCTCGAAGTGTGACAACAGTCGGAGAACTTTCACGTGGCAGCCCGGATCCGTCGTCGTTCGTAGATCAGGGTCGCGGTCAGCAGGAGCGCCCCGATGACGATGCCCGCGGTCTGGGCGGGCAGCTCGGAGACGGAGAAGACACCGACGAGCACCAGGGTCACGAGGGCACCGCCGAGGACGGCGTTCACCGCGCCGACCATGCTGGCCATCGTGAACAGGAACGAGGACCGCGCGTACCGCACCCCGAGCTCGCCGGACTGGGGCGTGTCGAGCGCGATCAGCTCGGGACCCCTCGGATGCAGACTGACGAAGTACTCGCGGATCCGCTCCATGCGTCGACGCGCAGTGATGTTCTCCACGCTCGTGTCGACGAGTCTCACGACCGTGAACCATCCCAGTGCGAAGATCGCCGGCAGGACGGTGAACGCGAGAATTCCGATCAGCGCGGGCGAGTTCGCGGCGAACCCGATGGCCACCAGACCGCTGGACAGGGTCGACAGGTAGATGGAACTGCGTGTTCCCGCTTCGCTGATCGTCGAGCTCGCAGCCGACTGGAGCACGAACAGCTCCGTGCCGACCGCACTGTTCAGGGCCGAGACATCGGGCCTCTCATCGGTCATGACGCGGCAGCGTGCTCGGGAGCCACTTCGTAGTGACTCGTGATCGCGACGCGGTTGAACGCGTTGATGACGATGGCCAGCCACCGCACGGCCGCATGCTGTTCCGCCGAGAGCGCGTCGGCCGGGTCGTGGCGGGAGGAGCGCCCCGACTGGTGATCGGCCACGAGCGTCACCATCTCGGTCACGGCGAGAGCGGCCATCTCGATGGGGGTGAAGTAGTCGGTGTCGCGCCACGCTCCGAGCACGGCGAGCCGGTCCGCGGTCTCCCCCACGCTGACGGCGTCGCGACTGTGCATCCGGAGACAGAAGGCGCAGCCGTTCAGCTGCGATGCGCGGATACGGATCAGCTCGATCGTCTTCTGTTCGAGACCCGTCTTCAACGCGGCCGTGTTGGCCTCTTTGCCTGCCAGGAGAAGCGCCTGATAGGCCGCCGGGACGGCACGCTCGAGTCGAAGAGGGCCGTGCTGGTGCTCGTCTGCCGCGCCGACGGGGGCGCCCTGCTCGCTGATGGTCGACATGTTCACCTTCCGGATCGTGGGGCGCGATATCGCCCTGTCCACAGCAGAGACCGGGCGGGGGACCCGGTTGTGACAGGCCTTGAGCGAACAGCCCCTCCGAGGTGTCACAGGGCGAAGTGGTTCGCGGTCACATTGGCGTCCGAGAAAAGATCAGGAGAAGCAGATGGAAAGCAGTCTCAGAAGCAAAGTCGTGCTCGTGACCGGTGCGTCGTCGGGAATCGGCCGGGCCACCGCGCTCGCCCTGTCCGGTGCCGGAGCACTCGTGGTGGCGGCCGGGCGTCGTGCAGAACGCCTGCAGGCGCTGGTCGAGGAAGCGCCGGGAGAGATGGTGGCCATGGAGTTGGATGTGACCAGCCCGGACTCCGTGGACCGGGTGGTCTCCGCGGTCGTCGCCCGTTTCGGCCGGCTCGACGCCCTCGTGAACAACGCGGGTCTGATGCTCGCCGGCATGATCCTGAATGCGGATACGAACGAGTGGGTGCGGATGGTGGAGACGAATCTGCTGGGTTCGATGCGTGTCGCCCATGCGGCTCTCCCTCACCTCATCGAGTCACGCGGCTCGTACGTGCAGGTGTCTTCGACATCGGGGCGCATCGCGTCAGCCGGCGCCGCCGCCTACTCGGCGACGAAGTTCGGCATCACCGCGTTCGCCGAATCCTTCCGCCAGGAAGCCACGCCGTACGGGGTGCGGACGATCGTCGTGGAGCCGGGCTTCGTCGCCACGGAGCTGACGGATCACACCACCGACCCGGTGATGCGCGAGGCGGCCGATCGCATCGGCGAGTCGATGCGCACCCTCCAGCCCGAGGACATCGCCGCGGCGGTCGTGTACGCGCTCGATCAGCCCGATCATGTGGCGGTGAACGAGATCCTGGTGCGCCCCACCGATCAGGTGCACTGAGGATCCCTCCGTGTCGCGAAGGTGCGCCGCCGTCGTCCTGACGGCGGCGCACCTTCGACTTACGGAGTTCCGGCGCCGTCCCCCGGCGGCTCCGCGACATCGGCCACCGCCTGGGCGAAGGCGTGCGGCGCCTCGGCCGGGAGGTGGTGCCCTGCGTGCGGGACCCGGCGATGCTCGCGCGGCCCGGTGAACAGGTGCGCCTGTGGGGTGCCGTCGGTCGCCGGGAAGTTGCCGTCCGCCTCGCCGTCCAGCGTGATGGTTGGGACGCTGATGGGCGGCGCCGAGGCCAGCGCGTGCTCGAGGTCTTCGTACTTCGGCGCCCCCGGTGCGAGTCCGAGCCGATGACGGTAGGAGTGGATCACCACGTCGACGTAGTCGGGGTTGTCGAACGCGGCGGCGGCACGATCCATCTCGGCATCGCTGAACGCCCACTCCGGCGAGTTGCGGCGCCAGATCACGTCGGCGATCTCGCGCCGGTTGGCGTCGAGCCCTCGGCGTCCGCGATCGGTGGCGAAGTACCAGAAGTACCAGAATCCGGCTTCCAGATCCGGACGGATCGGCGTCTGCGAAGCGGCGATGTTCTGGATGAGATACCCGTTCACCGAGACGAGGCCCGAGATCCGCTCGGGCCACAGCGCCGCGACGACGCAGGCGGCGCGCCCGCCCCAGTCGTACCCGGCGAGGACCGGCTCGTCCAGGTCGAGGGCGTCGATGAACGCCAGGAGGTCGGACCCGAGCGCCGCCTGCTCTCCGGTCCGAGGTGCGTCCCGATCGCGGAACCGTGTGTCGCCGTGGCCGCGCAGATACGGGACGATCGCCCGGTATCCCGCTTCGACGAGCATCGGCGCGACTTCGACATAGCTGTGCACGTCGTACGGGTAGCCGTGCAGGAGCACGACGGGATCCGCCTGCGGATCGCCGAGGTCGAAGTAGGAGACGGAGAGGTCTCCCGCATCGACACGGCTGGCGGCGGGGAACGGTGAGGGGGCAGTGGTCATGGTCATTCCTTCTCTGGCCGATGGCGCGGCGCCCCGCACCGCGGCGGCAGTGCGGGGCGCCGCGGTCATGTCAGGCCGCGCTCGACGTCTGACTCGCGACGTACGCTTTGCCCGCGGAGGCGATGACCTCGGCGACGATGTCGGGGTTCGACACCAGGGCGGCGTGCGATGCCCCCGCGATCTCACGCGTCCCCTGCGAGGAGGCGCGCTCCGCACCGGCGCGGAAGACGGCGACGGGGATGTTGAGGTCCTGGTCGCCGAACACGTGCCAGGACGGGATGCTCTTCCAGGCCGGGTTCGCGGCGGTGACCGCATCCGAGAGCGCCGCCTCTGTGACGGGGCGCTGGGTCGCGGCCATGAGTGCGGCGACGTCGTCCGCGACATCTGCCGCGAACTGGTGGTGGAAGGCTTCCGTGCGAATGGCGAGCTCGTTGCCGCCGGTCGCCACCGGGTAGGCGGTGAGCGTCTCGCCGAGGGTGCTTCCCGGTGCGCTGCTCGACAGGTCGAGAGCGCTCTGGCCGGTCTCCGGGACGAACGCCGAGACGTAGACGAGACCGACGACGGCAGGGTTGTCGGCCGCGGCCTCGGTGATCACGATGCCGCCGTAGGAGTGGCCGACGAGGATGACGGGTCCGCCGATGGAGGCGATCACGTCGCGCACGTAGGCGGCGTCGACGGCGAGGCTGCGCAGCGGGTTCGCGACCGCGACGACCGTCACGCCGTGGCTCTGCAGCCGGCCGATGACCGCATTCCAGGAGGCGGATTCGGCGAACGCGCCGTGGACGAGGACGATGGTGGGCTTCTCGATGGACATGGTGTCTTCTTTCTTCTGGGGTGGGGTCGTGCGGGGTCAGGCGGCGGTCAGGGCTTTGCGGAGCACATGGATGGCCTGCTCGATGGCGGCCGTGGTGGCGGCGGAGCTGCGCAGCGGGTTGAGCATCATGAAGTCGTGGATCGTGCCGTCGTAGCGCACGAGGGTCGTCCGCACGCCGGCCTCGATGAGCTTGCGGCCGTACGCCTCCCCCTCGTCGCGGAGCACATCGTTCTCGTCGACGATGAGCAGGGTCTCCGGCAGCCCCTCGAGTTCGCTGATCGGGGCGCGCAGCGGGGAGGCGGTCACGTCCTTGCGGGCTTCCACGTCGGGGAGGTAGCAGTCCCAGAACCAGGCCATCGCATCGGCGCGCAGGTGGTAACCCTCGGCGTACTCGCGGTAGCTCTCGGTGTTCTGGCCGGCGTCGGTGACCGGGTAGTACAGCGACTGGTGAAGGAAGACGACGTCACCGCGCCGCTTGGCGAGGATCGCCACGACGGCGGCCATATTCCCGCCGACCGAGTCTCCGGCGATGGCGAGCCGGGACGCGTCGAGGCCACTACTCGCACCGTCGTCCATGATCCATCGCGCTGTGGCATAGACCTGCTCGATGGCGACGGGGTGGTGCACCTCCGGCGAGCGGTCGTACTCGACGAAAACGATCGCCGCTTCCACGCCGTTCGCGAGTTCACGCACCAGACGGTCGTGCGTGCCGGAGTTGCCCAGCACCCAGCCGCCGCCGTGGACGTAGAGCACGACGGGGAGGTCACCAGTCGCGCCGGCGGGCTTGACGATGCGCACCTGCACGTCGCCGACCTCCGCAGGGACGGTGATCCACTCGTCGGCGACGTCAGCTTTCGCGATGGGGCCGGCCTGGACGTCGTCCAGCAGTGTGCGCGCGCCGTCGACGCCGAGGTCGGCGAGGAACGGGGGCTTTCCCGCGGCATCGGCGAAGGCCCGGGCTTCGGGCTCGAGTACATGGTCGGTCATGACAGGTCCTCTCGTGTGGGGTCGAGCCGGTTCGGATCGTCGCCGATCATGTGGCTCATGCAAGACAGGACCAGGTGAGGCCGAAGAATGTGACGACATCTTCGGAGCCGGTCGGCCACCCGTCGGTCGGTGTCACAACCGGTGCGCCTGCGCGGTCATGTTCGTACGGAGAGGATCCGGAACGGGCAATCGGCAACGAGGGAGAGACATGAGAATCACGGTCATCGGCGGAACGGGATTGATCGGAACGAGGCTCGTCCGCACGCTGCGAGCGAGCGGACATGATGTCGTCGCCGCCGCTCGCGCCACCGGCGTCAATTCATACACGGGCGAAGGACTGGAGGATGCTCTGACCGGCGCGGACGTCGTCGTCGACGTCTCGAACTCCTCGTACACCGACGAGGAGGCCGCCCGCGACTTCTTCTACACCTCGACGATGAACCTGCTCACCTACGGCGAGGCCGCCGGAGTCCGCCATCACGTCGCACTCTCCGTCGTCGGCACCGACCGTCTGGCCCGTGCGGAGGGCGGTTACTTCGTGGCGAAAGAGCAGCAGGAGCGGATGATCGTCGAGTCGCGACGCCCATACTCCCTCGTGCACGCCACCCAGTTCTTCGAGTTCATCCGCAACATCACCGACCAGGCGGCGCGCAGCGGCGCCGTCCGTGTCGCGGATGTGCTCGTGCAGCCGATGGCCGCCGACGATGTCGCCGAAGCGGTCGCTCGCACGGCCGTCGGCGAACCGCTCTTCGGCATGGTGGAGTTCGGCGGTCCGGAGGTCTTCAGCCTCGAACAGATCGCCGCCCAGGATCTCCGGGCCCGGCAGGACGAGCGTGAAGTGGTCGCGGACCCTCTCGGCACCTATTTCGGAGCGCGTCTGCAGAACCGCGATCTGCTCCCCGAAGCGACCGCGACGATCGCTCCCACGAGGTACCACGAGTGGCGTATCGCGGCGACCGTCTGAAGACCAGACCGTGCGCGATGGCATCCGTCACAACGAGGGCTGCCACTCGGTCATAGCTGATGGGCACCCCTTCGGCGCCCCGGAAAGGAAGGCATGAAATGGCAAAGATCGTCGTCATCGGAGGAACCGGCCTCATCGGTTCGAAGGTCGTCGCGAAGCTGAGCGAGCACGGCCACGAGGCCGTCGCCGCCTCTCCCAACACCGGCGTCAACTCGCTCACCGGCGAAGGACTCGCCGAGGTCCTGGTCGGCGCGAACACGGTCGTCGACGTCTCCAACTCGCCGTCGTTCGAGGCCCAGGACGTCCTGAAGTTCTTCACCACCTCCACGCGCAACCTGCTGGCAGCCGAGGCGGAGGCGGGCGTGACCCACCACGTCGCGCTCACCATCGTGGGCACGAACCGCCCGCAGCACATCGACTACTTCGCCGCGAAGGTGGCGCAGGAGCAGCTCATCCGTGAGTCGGGCATCCCGTACTCCCTCGTGCACGCCACGCAGTTCTTCGAGTTCGTCGGCAGCATCGCCGATATCTCGACGGAGGGCGACACTGTGAGCCTGCCGGGCGCGCTGATCCAGCCCATCGCAGCCGAGGACGTGGCGACCGCCGTCGCGCGCGCTGCGGCGGGCGAACCGGCCGGCGACGTCGAGATCGCGGGCCCCGAGGCCATGGGCATGGACGAGTTCGCCCGGCGCGCGCTGACGTTCCGTGGCGACGCCCGCACGGTGGTCCGCGACGACACCGCTCCGTACTACGGCGCCGTGATCGAGGAGCGCACCCTCATCCCCGTCGAGGGCGCGCACATCTTCGAGACGACTCTCGAACAGTGGCTGCCGCTGAACCCGCCCCGCAAGTAACAGACCGCACGACGAAGCGGGCACCCTCCTCGACCGAGAAGGGTGCCCGCTTCGTCGCCTACTGGTAGGTGACCGTCGCGTCCCACGCCGTCGTGTCGTACGCCGCGGTGGAGCGCGCCTGGGTGACGAACTCCAGACGGTCGCCGGCCGCGACCGTCACCGGCACCCGGAACGTGCGCGCCGCGGCAGTCGTCAGAGTGATGCCCGTCGTGCCGGTCGGCCAGATCTGAGTGTTGTTCTTGAGGATGCGCACGACCACTCCGTCACCACCCGCCTGCGGCTTGGAGACGACCCCTGTGACCACCGTGCTGCCCGCAGTCGGGGCGACATAGACGCGCGCGGCATCGGCTCCGACATCCGGATGCTGTGCGTCGGACCGGACCATGGTCCAGGTGGCCGTCCCCTTCCACCGGGTGTTGGTGGCATCCCACGTCATCGGCGCGATCACTCGTGAGCCGCTCGGATAGGTCCACTGCTCGTACGACCACCCTCCGGCGCCCTGGGTGCTGGCGAAGTCGGACTTCGCATGATGCACGGCGTCCGGATGCTTCAGCTGGCGCACGAAGTCCTTCGTCATGTTCCAGTACATCGAGTTGTCGATCACACCGTCGGTGTTGGTCCACTTCTCGGCGGGTGCCACGAGACCGCTCGTGTCGGCGATCTGCACCGATGTCTCCTCGGCGAACTCGTTGAACGAGTTGATCACGACGCTCTCGGGCGGGGTCGGCCGGTCGAGCACCCGCCGCCAGGTCTTCTCGATGTAGTAGAGCCCGTTCTGACGCGAAACAGGGGTGTAGCCGGGCACGTTGTTGTTCCACCCGGGCATGGTGAGCATGACCTCGTCGTTCGACGGCGAGCCGTCCGGGCCGAGCTGCCAGCCGTACTCACCCGGCAGCGCGCTCGAGGCGAAGCGCACGGTGAAGTGGTTCGACGCACTCTTGTCGCCCGTGTAGGAGCGCCACGCGTTCTGCGTCGAGACCGGCGCGTAGACCACGAGCAGCGGCTTCCCGTCGACTTCGTGGTAGTGCTCGGATCCGCCGATCGTGGGATCACCGGCGAACTCGGCCCAGGTCTGGGCCGCTTCCTGCTCGATCGTCACGGGGGTGCCCGTCCACTGCACCCGGCCGATGGCGAAGGCGTATCGGATGTCGCGCTTCGCGGGTTGCGCGTTGTGCACCGCGATGCGCGCCGCGACGTCTGCCGCCCGGTTGAGGATGGCACCGCTGACGTTGTTCAGACCGTTCGTCTCGTCAAGCAGGAGCCAGTCGATCTCCGCGCCGGAGATGGTGTTCAGGTGCTCGTCGATCACCGCCGAGTTCCCGCTGTCGTACGTCTGGTAGCTACCGAGGGTATACGGGACGTACCGGATCGCCGGCTTGCCGGGGAATCCCGCCCAGGTGTTGGTGGAGACGCTGTCCGCCGAGCGATATCGCAGAGCGTTCCAGGTTCCGCCGCCGACTCCGGCGGTGAAGGCGACGGTCGCCTTCCAGCCGTAGCGGTCGCCGGTGATGTTCCCCTGCAACAGGCGCGTCGCGCCCACCCCGAACCCCGTGTGCAGCGCGATGTTCTCCGGCGAGATGGCCTTGAGCGCGCGATCGTATTCGCGGCCCATCAGGTCGCCGCCCACACCGTCGCCCGTGACGTCGGCGTGGAAGTAGACGTAGGGTTCCGCGTAGCCGTCGCCGTTGCCGTCCGTGACGAACTGGTCATTCGATCCGATGCCGTGCGTGGTGGTCCACGCGGCGGGGGCACCGAACGCGGAACCGGTCGACGGAGTCGTGTACCAGGACCCGTCCCACGCGGCGAAGTACACCGCATCCGCCTTGCCGTCTCCCGTCGTGTCGGCGAGGAGCTGGCGGGTCGTGTTACCGCCGAAACCGGTCCGCCAGGTCGTGAGGGCGGCGAAGCCGGTGCCCGATGAGGCGCCGGCGTGCCACGTGCCACTGTTCACCGCTCCGGAACCGTTGGTGAAGGTGGCGAGATCCGCGCGGCCGTCTCCGGTCACGTCGGCGACGAAACGTGCATTGGCGCTCGCCCCGGTGTTCGCCCTCCAGAGCGTGTACTGCTGGAACGACGTCCCCGACGAGAGCGCGACATACCAGTCGCCCGGCTGCCCGTCGCCGTTGCCGTCAGTGGCGAAGTACGCGACCGCATCCGCGCGGCCGTCACCGTTGACATCGGCCATGAAGCGCTCACTCGACCCGGCTCCGTGGCCGGACACCCAGGCGGTCGCGGCCGCGAAACCGGTGCCCGTCGAGAGCCCCACCCTCCACACACCCGTGGCATCGAACGTGACGGCGTCGTCCTTTCCATCGCCGTTCACATCGGCGAGGAACTGGCTCGCACTGGAGGCGCCGTGGCCCGTCGCGGAGGTGATCGGCAGTGCAGGGACCTTCGAGTACCAGGTGGCGTACCAGATGCCGACATTCGGCGTAGCGGCCGCGGTCGCGGTCGCGCCGGAGGTGGTGGCGTCGGTGGCCGCATCGACGGCGCCATCCGCGGCGACAGCGGGCGACACTGCGCCCGTGGCCACGAGCGCGACCGCGGCGAGCGCCCCGATCAGATTGCGATATCTCATGTGTGCTCTCCTTTGAGCGTCCGGCATCGGTGCCGGTCCGGTGTTCGGCTGTTATCGACGCCGCCCGTCGACGTCGAGAGTGAGGATCAGGCGGGGGCCGGCCACGCCGAGGAAGGTGCCCGCGAAGTCGGTGAGCGGCCGCGGCGGCGCGTCGGGATCGTGGGCATCGCGCACCAACAGCACCGGACCCACCCGCTCGACATCCGCTTCGGTGAGCTGTTCGCGGTGCGGCGAGAAGACGAGCTCGACGACCGCGGTCGCCCCGATCCGAGCCGGGAGGGTCACGGTGCGAACCACGTCTTCGACGGCGATCTCGATCACGAACTCCCCGGTCGTCTCCGGCGCTTCGACGACCGTGAAACCGACCGTCGTGTCTGCGGGGTAGCGCGTCTCCTGGCGGATGCGCCAGACGCCGGCGTCCGTGTGCACCACGTGCGTGCCGGGGTACAGGTCGGTGACCACCAACACCTCCCCGTGCAGCCGGGCTGCGGTCTCCCGAGCCTCGAGCAGCCCGATCGCCCCGCGGATCGTGCAGCACCAGTGCGCATCGGGTTCGACCGCCGCGAGGATCGGATCGCTCGCGGTGGCGATCGTGTCGAGCCCGAAGCTGCCGTCGAGGCGCTCGGCGAAGGACAGCCCGTTGTGCGCGATGCGGGCGGCATCCACTCGGTACCGGCCATCGCCGGTCAGCTCGTGGAGGGATCCCGCGACGCCGATCGAGTCGACGATCGCGCACGGCTCCGTCCAGCTGTCGGGGCGGCCGAACCAGTTGAAGGTGGCGTGATTGAGCGTGCGCCCCTCGCGCGCATACGTGTCATAGAGCACGGTCGCGACATCGGCGGCCTGTGCGTCGCCGGTCGCGACCGACCAGTCGGCGAGGTTGCGGGCGGCGGCGAGCACCGCGTGCAGCTGGGCCCGGTGCGCGACGACATCCAGGGTGCTCACGGTCTGCGTCAGTTCGACGATGAGATCGGCGAGATCGGAGCGCCCGCTGAGGAGGGCCGCCGGCACGAGCGCGTTCAAGGACAGCAGCACGCACCACACGTCGCTCGAGACGGCCCACCCGCCGATCACCTCGGTGGCGGTGCCCGATGGCGCACCGCCGTAGGTGGGGACGACGCGCGCCCACGGATAGTCGCGGCGCCGGAGAGCCGGGGCGATGAGCGCGTCGATCACGCGGAACGCGGCCCTCCGGGAGCGTTCGTCGCCGGTGACGTGGAAGAACTGCAGCAGCCCCGCGGCCACCCACCCATGGCAGGCGACCTGCTGCTCATCGCTGACCTCCCCGACCTCGGGGCCGAGATACCCGCGCGGCACGAGCACATCGAGCATCGCCTCGTTCAGCTGCGTCGCACGCTCGAGGGTCGGCATTCCGGCCCGCGCGTACCGGGAGAGCGAGAGCAGCAGGCGCCCGGCGAGGTCTCCCGGCCAGTCACTCTCGAGAGTGCTCCGCATCACGTCGGCCACCTCGTAGTCGTCACGCAGCAGCCTCTGCACCGAGGCGCGGAGCGCGTGATCCTCCTCGAGTGCCGACACGAAAGCCGGCGTGCCGGAGCGCACGTCAACCATGAGCGCTCACCTCCGCCGTGGCCATGACCGTGTCGGCATCGTCCGCAAAGTAGACGTGCGTACCGGGGCCGACGTCATGCGCCGCGACGCCCGGGATCAGCACGCTCGCCTGCCCGTCGACCGGAACCTCGATCTCCACACGCACGCCCGCCCCTTCCCGGCGCCATGCCACCCGGTAGGTGCCGCGCACCGAGTGGTAGACCGATGCGGCGCTCGGTACCGCGGCCAAAAAGACCGGCGCGACCACGGCGTATCGCCACGCGATGGAGGTCGGACTTTGACGAAGACCCGCGACATCGCTCTGCAGCCAGTGGTCGATCATCCCGAGCATGAAGTGGTTGTTGGAACCCTCGCCGACGGTGAGCCTCTCGGCCGACCAGGTCTCCGCGAGGGCGGTCACCCCGCGCGAGAGCTGCATGCCGTATCCGGGAACATCGGTGCGCGAGATCGTGCGATGCACGAGCTCGGCATGACCGCGCCGGTGCAGCAGATCGACGAGCAGCGCGAAGGTGACCTCGCCGACGGTGAACGCGTCGCCGTCGGCAGCGATGCGCTCGAGCAGCGAGGCGAAGAAGGCGTCGGATGCCGCGCCGTCACCGCGCTTCTCGGCGATGTCCGTGAGGATCACGAGCTCGGTCTGACTGGCATCGGCGCCGGGAGCCTCGTGTCGCCGGAGCGCGTGGAGCACGGAACCCGCCAGCGCCCGGAGCTCCGACGCCCACGCCTGCTCGCCCACGATCTCCGCGATCACCTCGGCGGACTCGAGCACGCGCAGGAACCCGTGCGAGGCCACGAGTTCGCGGGGGGCCGAGGCGTCGATGGCGATCCAGTCGCCGAGGCCGAAGTCGATCAGCCCCGCCACCTGACGGCTTGCGAGATAGGCGACGTACGCCTTCATGGCAGCGACGTTGTCTTCGAGCACGCGTCGGTCGCCGTACTCCCGGTAGTGCGCGAGCGGGAGATGCACGATGACGCCACCCCAGTTGACGTCGAAACGGAACGCATCGTCATCGTCGAGGTAGGCGTGTCCGCTGAAGTCGACGAACTCGGGGACCGTATTCGGAATGGCCCCGGAGGGCAGCTGGGCCGTCCTCGCGTGATGCAGCATGTCGCGCAGGTGCGCTTCGACGTCGTAGCCGCGCGCGATCGCGTCGAAGCAGAAGTGCAGCTGCTCCAGCCAGCCGAGCTTCTCGCGGTGCGGGCAGTCGGTGAAGACGCTGTGCATGTTCCCCTGCACGGCGCGGTCGATGACCTCGTGCAGTCGCTGGAGGAACGGATCGCCGCTCATGAAACCGCCGGCGCGCGTGTTGGCGGCCCGGATGACGTGAGCGGAGACTTCGATCCCCGCGCTGGGTCCTCGGAGCTCGACGTACCGGAAGCCGTGATAGCCGAACCGGGGCGACCACGAGCCCGCTGTTCCCGCCGGTATGCGCACCCTGTCGAAGATCGGCGTTCCCGTGCTGTCCTGGTCGACGCCGTCGCCGCTGATCAGCTCGGCGGGGTGCAGTTCCACGACACGGTCCTCCGCGGCGGGCTGCCACCGGACCTCGGGCACGCCGGCGACATTGACCCCGAAGTCGACGACACGTCCCCGCGAGCCCTCCCAGGCGGTGCTCGCCTCCCGCGTCTCCACCACGGCGAGGGGCGGATGCTCCGGCCACCAGATCTTCGGGGAGGGGGCGCCGGCCGCGACCGCGACCGTGTCGGCGCCGTGCTCCCACGGTTCGGGGACGCCCGCGTCGTAGTCCTCGCCGCCATACCAGTGCGCGGCGAGCGTCGCGCCGCGGCCGGTGCGCGTGTGCCCCGCCGTGGTCGTCGTGACGCGGGGGCTCGCTCCGAACTGCTCGATCGCGGCGAGCAGGCGGGGAGCCTGATGCTGCGCGGCGAACTTCCGGTAGCGCGCGGGGTCGTCCGAGATCCAATACGGACCCGATGCCATCTCGATCGTCACCGTGTGCGGCCCCGGGGCGAGCAGGCCGAGGTCGTGCGTCGCCGCAGACGCCTCCGTGCGCAGGTCGCTGTAACCGGGGCCGAGCAGGCCGTCGCGTCGCAGACGTCCGTCGACGCGCACCTCGACCACCCCTGGGGCTGCCAGGTGAAGGAGCGTGCGGGTGTCGGAGGCGCGGGACTCGATGTCGAAGGCGAACCACACCGTGCGGTCGTCGCCCTCGGCGCGAGCGCGCGCCACCGCGGGATGGGCGACCCACTGCGCCCCCGTCGATTCGAGATCGGGGGCGGTCGTGAAGCCGCGCGGGGCATCCCACGCGATTCGACCTTCTCGCCGCACTCCCACCCGCCACTGCACGAGCCGGCCTGCCGGTCGGGGCAGCACGATCGACCGCGCATCGGCGCTCAGCACGTGCAGGTGATCGGTGGCCGAGTCAGCGTCGAGTTCGACGACGATGAGGTCGTCGGGCCGCAGCGGCTGGTCGGCGCTCCAGCTCAAACGCACCGACGTCGAGTCGACCCCGAGTGGAGAATCGAGCCCGTTGACGCGCAGGCGGGAAAAGGTGTTCGGCATCAGCTCGTTCTCCGTGAGGACGGGCAGCGCGGGTGGCGGGCCGATCACGGCCCGCCACCTCACGTGCTCAGTTGTCGGCGAGGTCCTTGGCGAAGGCCGCATCGAGCCGTTCGGCCGCGACCTCAGGCGAATCGGAGCCGAGGATGACCGTCTGAGTCACCTCGTTCAGTTCGAGCTGGGTCGCCGTCCCCGGCCATCCCTGGTCGGGCCAGGTCGCCGTCTTGCCCGACACCACGTACTCCAGCACCGTCGCCTGGTTCGGGCTGTCCGGCGAGAAGGAGTCGTTCGGGAGCGAGGGTGCCCCCTTCGACGCGGTCGCGTAGGCGTTCTGCGCATCCGCCGTCGCGAGGAAGTCGATGAACACCTTCGCGGCATCCTGGTTGTCCGACTTGGCGTTGATGCCGAAGCCCGAGGAGTCGGCGGCGGCCAGGTAGTTGTCGCCCGAGTCGTCGACCGGGAACGGGGCGATCGAGAAGGTGGCGCCCTCGGGTGCCACGTCTTCCAGCGACGTGGTGTCGGAGAACGCGAACGTGGCGAGCGCCTGACCGGTGGCCACCTGCTCGAACGAGACGTTCCACTCGGTGCCGGTCGGCCCCTCGTTGAAGCAGCCGGCGGCGAGCATCTCCTGCTGCATGGCGAAGGCGTCGACCCATTCCGAGTCGGCGAAGGACTGGTCGCCCGCGATCTGCTCGACGGTGAAGTCGGGGTTCGGGCCGTAGAGCAGCGGCGCCAGCATGGCGTAGCTCGGGATCGAGCTGCCGCCCTTGAGGAACATCGTGTACGCGACCTTGCCGTTGTCCTTCGCGGCGGCGCACAGGTCGAGCACCTCGGAGTAGGTCTCGGGAATCTCGAGGCCGAGCTCCTCCATCGTCTGGTCGTTGTACACGGGCCCGAGGCCGAGCGCGCCGATCGGCACCGACAGCAGCTTGTCGTCGTTGCTGAAGAGGTTGTTCTGCGTGGGCGACAGCTCGCCCGCCCATTCGGCCCCGCTGAGGTCGACGAGCTGGCTGGCTTCGTCGAGCGGAACCACGCTCACGACGTTGCCGGCGCCGGGGAAGGTGCGGATCACGTCGGCGGCGGTGCCGGCGGCGAGACCCGTGCGGAGGAAGGTGGGATAGTCGCTGCCACCGTCCTGGATCTCGACGGTGATGTCGGGGTGGGCCGCCTCGAACTCTTCGACGACCGCCTCCAGCGGAGCGACGTTGTCGGTGGCGATGGTGAGCGTCTTCTGGTCGCCGGTCGATCCCGTGTTCGTGGGTTCGTCTGACGTCGAGCAGGCGGTGAGGGCCAGGACGGCGACGATGCCGACAGCCGCCGCGGGTGCACTGCGTTGTAACATGCGGGTTTTCCTCTCGGGTGGGGCAGGGT
>NZ_JAAUVO010000020.1:0-77157 GCF_012030385.1 Microbacterium sp. B19(2022) | reverse complement strand
CCCACCGAAGTGGAGACGAGGATAATTTGGCATTTGACAAGTGCACGCTGTTGAGTTCTCAAGGATCGGATGCTCCCACGACCCAGCCATCACAGCCAGGCCCGCAGGGCAACTTCTCTATCTTACCGATCTCGTTTCCGTTGTCAAGTCCGAGTTTCTTCGGCCTGACCGTGGGAACGGATCAGCACCTTCATCCTGTTCACTCAGCGAGTGTCTGGGATTCGGGAGGTGTTCGATGCTTGACGGGAGCCGGTCCGAGGACCTCCGCTCAACCGTTTGGGGCGAACAAGTAATAAGTTACGCGGATCCCGGGGATCGGGCAAATCAGGGCTACCCGCCGGGCGTGTCGCCCGTGAATCCGGTTCCTGGTGCCGTCTCGTCCAACGGAGGGAGGGCTCCACCACTCGGGCAGACGTGCGGTCCGACCCCGTGCCTCCACGCAAGATGAGTTCGGCAGCGGCGTCTACGGGGGCTGCGCTCTCTCCCCCACGTCAGATGTGTGTCTGGGAGAGCATGGCCGACACGAGATCGATCCGAGAAACGAAGAAAGC
This sequence comes from Microbacterium sp. B19(2022), assembly GCF_012030385.1. Taxonomy (NCBI): domain Bacteria; kingdom Bacillati; phylum Actinomycetota; class Actinomycetes; order Micrococcales; family Microbacteriaceae; genus Microbacterium; species Microbacterium sp. B19(2022). The sequence goes on along the minus strand of NZ_JAAUVO010000020.1, from coordinate 76,606 downwards.
CCCCGGTTCTCACCGGGGGCTTTCATGTTCTGTGGACCTAAGGGGATTCGAACCCCTGACCTCCTCGATGCGAACGAGGCGCGCTACCAACTGCGCCATAGGCCCGTGAACGAGATCTACGCTATCACGACGAAAGCGCTGCTCGCGTCGGCGATGATCAACCCGCGGCGCGACGCGAGAGCAGCTCCCGCACGTGCGCCTCGATCTCCGCATCGTCGACGAATCCCATCTTCGCGTAGGGAGACGACGCGGCAGGAAGCGGCACCGGTGCTGCCGGCGCCATCTGCTCTGCGCGCTCACGCAGCGCGGCGACTCGAGCCGCCTTACGTCGTTGCTCCTGCGCCTCGATCTGGGCCTGCGCAGCCTGTGCACGCGATCCCGACACGGACACCAGCGGCTCCGGCAGCGGACGCGGTGTCCATGTGGCCGGCCCCTGATCGTGCAGCACAGGTGCGACGCGCTCCCTGACGGGTGCGGCCACCTCATGCGTGGCGCGTGCGGCGCGGTTGGCGACCGACGCCATCCGCTGCAGCGCGATGCCGGCGGGCAGGATCAAGGCTCCGCCGAACCACAGCAGCAAGGAGGATCCGACGGCAACGAGCTGCCAGATGCCGAATCCGACCACCGCAAGACCGAGCAGGAGCGAGATCGTCGCGACCATACGCACCCTGCGACGGGCACGAGCACGACGGATCACCGGGTCGGCCCTGGTCGCGGCGAGCTCCTGGCGAAGCGACTCGAGCTCGGCGGCCTCGCGTTCCGACTGCACCCGCTTGGCGAGCTTCTGCTGCGCGAGCGCCGTGCGAGCGTTCAGTTCGACGTGCACCTCGCCCGGAGTCTCACTCGTCTCGGCGAGGATGCGGAGCGCCTGGTTCAGACGAACGGCGTTGCGTTCCGCGGCGTTGTACTGGAAGCGACCTCTCCACGAAGGGAGCAGATAGAGCATCCAGAGGAGCACGGCGACGAGCACGATCACTCCCCCGCTCAGCACCGGCCCGTCCATATCGACAACGGTACGGGTTCGGAGGTGACACAGCCGTACAGAAGGGCGCGTGTCGCGGCGAGTCCGTGAGGATCGCCCGGTGAGCACCGGCTCAGAGAGCGATTCGGTCGGACGGCGGCACTGTCGCAGCGTCGGGCGGCACCTGGCCGCTGAGCCAGCGTGCGAGCACACCCTGAGGGACGTCTTCGCGAGTGAGCGCGAACGCGTAGTGGTCACGCCAGTCGCCGTCGATATGGATGTAGCGCCGGCGCAGACCTTCGTAGCGGAATCCGAGCTTCTGAACGATCCGCAGGCTCGCCGCGTTCTCCGGTCGGATGCAGATCTCCATCCGATGCAGCCCGTACTCCGTGAAACAGGCATCGGTGGCCAACGCCACGGCGGTGGGCGTGATGCCCCGGCCCGCGAAACGCTCGCTCACCCAGTACCCGATGGTCGCCGAGCAGAGGGAACCGCGCGAGACTCCCCACACGTTGAGCTGCCCGGCGACCTCGCCGTCGTACTCCATGACGAACGGATAGCCCGAGCCGTCACGGTACTGCTGAAGCAGCCGACGGATGCTGAGCCGCATGTCGAACGAGACGGAACCGTACGGGACGGTCGCCTCCCACGGCTGGAGCCACGATCTGTTCGCGAGCAGCTCATGCTGCAGCGGACGGGCGTCCTTCGCACGCACGAGCCGCAACTCGATCGGTCCGTGTCGCATTCCCGTCGCCAGATCCATGCCGCACCGACGCTCGCAGAATCGCCTAGAGGCGTTCCGCGAACTCCTTGAGCCAGGGACGCAGCTCGGGACCGAGGTCATCGCGGTCCGAGGCGAGCTGGACGATGGCCTTGATGTAGTCGACGCGGTCGCCCGTGTCGTAGCGGCGTCCACCGAAGACGACACCGACGACGCCGGGGCCGTCGGGATCGGTCGCGAGCTCCTGAAGCGCATCCGTGAGCTGGATCTCGCCGCCCTTGCCCGGCTCAGTGCGTTCGAGGATCTCGAACACCGACGCGGGAAGCACGTAGCGGCCGATGATGGCGAGGTTGGACGGAGCATCTTCCTGCGCAGGCTTCTCGACGAGACCGGTGACTCGGACGGCGGCCTGGCCCTCGATCGGCTCGACCGCGGCCGCACCGTACATGTGGATGTTCGCCGGGTCGACCTCCATCAGCGCGATCACCGCGGCGCCGGTGCGCTCGTGCTCAGCGATCATGTCGGTGAGGAGCGGATCGCGCTCATCGATGAGGTCGTCGCCGAGCAGCACCGCGAACGAGCTGTCGCCGACGTGGGTGCGTGCACGCAGCACCGCGTGGCCGAGACCCTTCGGCTCGCCCTGGCGGACGAAGTGGATGTCGGCGAGGTCGCTGGACTTCATCACGCGCTCGAGCCGCCCCGTGTCGCCCTTCTCCATGAGCCTCACCTCGAGCTCGGGCACCGAGTCGAAGTGGTTGGAGATCGCGTTCTTGTTGCGCCCGATGATGACGAGGATGTCATCGATCCCGGCATCCGCCGCCTCTTCGACGACGTACTGGATCGCCGGCTTGTCGACGACGGGAAGCATCTCTTTCGGCATCGCCTTCGTCGCGGGCAGGAACCGTGTCCCCAGTCCTGCTGCGGGAATGACGGCTTTGATCTTGTGGTCAGCCATCCTCCCAGCCTAGCGGTGAGCGTCGCCGTAGACTCGGAGCCATGTCGAATGACGTCGAACACGCCAAGCGCGCTCTCCGCGCCGAACTGCGCGAAAGACGTCAGCTCCTCTCCGATCCGCAGCGCGAAGCCGCGGCCACGGCGATCGGCGAGCGCCTCGACGCCCTGGTCGACGAGCTCGGCGCGCAGTCGATCTCGTGCTTCCTGTCGACCACCACTGAGCCAGGCACCCGCGACTTCGTGACGAGGGCGGTGCGCCGCGGCATCCGCGTCCTGCTGCCGGTCACCCGCGCCGATGGCCTGCTGGACTGGGCCGTGGCCACCGACGACGACGAGGTGTCCGAGGGGCTCTACGGCCTGCCGGAGCCCACGGGTGAGGTCCTCGGTCCGATCGCCGTCAACGACGTGGACTTGATGATCGTCCCGGCCGCCGCCGTCGACCGCACCGGGATGCGGATGGGCTGGGGACGCGGCTACTTCGACAAGACGATCGGCTCCATGGAGCAGTGCCCGCCCGTCTACGCGGTCATCTATGATTCCGAGGTACTCGACGAACTCCCGCGAGAGGTGCACGACCAGCCCGTGAACGGGATCGTGACGCCGTCGCAGACTCTCACCCTGTCGTCTCGGCGACGCTGACCTGCAAGGACCCCCATGCCCACCTACGCCTATGCCTGCACGTCGTGCGGACACAAGTTCGACGCCGTGCAGAGCTTCGCGGATGACGCCCTGACGGTGTGCCCCGAGTGCGGCGGCCAGCTACGCAAGCAGTACGGCTCGATCGGCGTCACCTTCAACGGATCCGGCTTCTATCGCACGGACTCGCGCGCCAAATCCGGGGGATCCTCGGATGCTTCGGCATCATCGAAGACGGAATCGACGACGAGCGCCAAACCGGCGGCTGCGTCGACTCCGGCCTCTTCGTGAGGCCCTGATCTACTGGGGGTTCCCATGCTCAAGGGGTTCAAGGACTTCATCCTGCGCGGCAACGTCATCGACCTCGCGGTCGCGGTCGTCATCGGCGCAGCATTCACCTCGATCGTCAACGCGGTCGTGTCCAGCATCATCACACCGCTCATCTCGCTCTTCTTCAAGGCCGACTCGATGGGCGGCTTCGGGCCGCAGATCACGAATATCTACGGCGACAAGGTCACGTTCCCGATCGGTGACCTGATCTCGGCGATCATCAGCTTCCTCGCCGTCGCCGTGGTCGTCTACTTCGTCTTCGTGCTGCCGATGAACACCTTCAAGGCGCACGTCGAGGCTCGCAAGGGCACGCCGGCCGAAGAGCCCGAGGAAGAGCCGGCCGCAGCGACCGAGGCCGAGTTGCTGGTCGAGATCCGCGACCTGCTCAAGGCTCAGCGCGGCGCCTGACGCCCGACGCCCGACGCCCGACGCCCGACGCTCAGACACGAGACGCACGATTCCTCTTCGGAGGGATCGTGCGTCTTTCCTTTCGCCGCGGTTCGTGACGAACGATCAGTAGTGCGGGGGCACGTCCTGGATGAGCTGATCGTCGTTCGGGCCCTTCGCGCCCTGGGGCCGGGCACGCGGAGGCGACGGCTGGTCGGTCCCGGTCTCCGGGGCCGGGTCGCTTCCGGGCACCGGAGTCAGTCGGGCACGACGCGATCCCGCGACCCGCACCACACGTTGACGCGGAGCATCGGGGTCGACCTGGTCAGTCATTCGGGGTGTCGGCGATATCGAGCGGCTGCGTGTCGTTCTCGGCGCGCGGCACGGTGTCGGAGATGCCCAGCACAGCGGCGATGCGCGTCGCGACGGTCGCCGGATCGCTGTAGAGATCGAACGCGTGCACGCGCACGTAGTGCCAGCCGAGGCGACGGAGCACGTGCGGCCGCAGTCGCAGCGTTTCGCGCAGGGACTCGCCACGCGACTCCGGGTCGGGTTCGATCACGACCGCCTTGCCGCTGTGCTGCGCGACCAGCGGAAGCAGTCCGCGGTAGTCGACATCGACGGAGGCGCCGAGCCGCCGCAGTTCTCTGGCCAGTGCAAGAGTGAGCGGGTCGGCCAGATCCTCGAGCCGCGCATCCCTGCCCCGGGCGGCGAGCCCGCCGAGGATCGACATGAGCGTGGCTGCTCCGTGCTCGAGGCGCCCGTCGTCGAAGGAAGAGGGTCGGATCGACGAGACGAGCACCATCGAACGGCGGGCTCGGGTCATGCCGACCGTGAGCAGACGCTCGCCGTCGGGCGTGGAGAGGTCGCCGAAGTCGCTCAGGACGCGGCCATGCTTGGTGAGACCGAAGCCGAGGGAGAAGATCACCCGATCGCGACTCTCCGCCACGGACTCCTCGAGGGTCAGGACGGCGAACGGTTCTGCCGTGTCGCGGCCGACGAAGTCCGCCACGTCGGAACGCCCGGCGAAAGCCGAGGTGACCGCGGCCCGTACCCGCTCGGCATGTCGTGCGCTGGCGGTGACCACCATGAGGGATTCGGATGGCCGGTGCACGGCGTGCTCGACCACCAGGGTCACCACGCGCGCGACTTCGGCATCGGGGCTCTCGACCGCACCGGACACCGGATCAGGGGTCCCCGTCCCGCCCTCGACGTAGTCGACCGTGAGGCTGCCGCGACCGAGATAGGAGCCCGCCCACGGCAGAGAGACGATCTCGCCGCCGTAGAACGCATCGTTGATGAGCTCGGCGAGATCCTCGCCACCGGCGCGATAGCTGCGCGTCAGAGTCATGACGGGCAGGAGCTCGGACAGACGCTCGAACACCGAGACGTCGTCGAACGGCACCTCGGCCTCCCAGGCATCCTCCGGATCGACGGCGATATGGAACGGAGTGGGACGCTGCGTGACCGGATCGCCGAACGCGACGACCTGGCGCGCGCGACAGATCGCCGGTGCGGCCTCGGCCAGGTTGATCGCTGCGGCATCGACGAGGAGGACGGTGTCGAACTCGACCGACTCCGGGATCTCGGGCACGAGGTAGGGGGAAGAGATCCAGACGGGCGCGAGCACGTCGACGAGCGTCGGCGCGGCGCTGACGACCTGTGCCGTGGTCGCGGCGGGTTGGGTCAGCGCACGGCGGAGATGCTGCGACTGCTGGGGTTCGTCGACGATCGCGATCCGCCACTGGTTGGCGAGCTGCCAGGCGAGGAGCGGGCCCGCCATCGCGGCGTGCGCCTCGTCCACCAGCCGGAAGTCACGTTCGAGACGGTCGACGACGGCGGTGTTCGCACCGAGGAGTGCGCGATTGTCCTGCAGTGCGCGCTCGAGGAGCGACTGCCACCAGGCGAACTCGAGCTCCTCCCCCACCTGCGACTCGGACACATGCCGCACCGAGAGTTCTGCGAGCAGCGGCTCGAGTCCGAGGAGTGCGAGTCGATCGCGCAGCTGAGCCCGCTCCACGAGGTTCTCGAACACGTCGGACTTGGCGGCGAGCCCGGCAAGAGTGCGGACGAGTCGTGCGACAGGGAGCGACGCCAGCGGCTCGCGGCGGCCCAGCGCGGCATCCAGTTCGGCGAGCTCCGCCTCGGCCCGCTGCCAGGCCACGTACACGTCGGCGAGACCGAGCGGGATCTCCGGCGCGGCCCCCGCCTCGACGTACCGCTGCCACTGGGTGCGCTGGGTCTGGATCCGCAGCAGCGCCTCATGCATCTCGGTGACGTGGACGCCCGGACGCACGTATTCCTTCGCCAGACGCCGCAGCCGCCGCCGGTTCGCTCCGGAGAGGCCGGGGGCGTCGCGACGGGAGCCGTGCGCCTGGATGAGCTCGCCCAACGGCCGCTCGAAGACCGTGGGGCTGAAGCGGTCGAGCGAATCGCGGATGCCCTGCAGCAGACGCAGGTACTCGCCGAGCTCGTCGATCGTCGCGAAAGGGCGCATGTGCGTCTGGGCGATCAGTTCGTAGCCGCGCTCGAGAAGAGTGGGGATGCTGTCCGAGTGCAGTCGACCGGCCAGCTCGTGCGCAGCTCTGGCCGCTTCGGTGCTCGCGAAGGTCACGCCGTACCACGGCGAATCGTTCGGACCGAAGCGGAACTCGCCGAGACGCGCGGCCTGGGCGAGAGCTTCTGCCGCCTCGCTGCGATCCGCCGCGAGGCGGCGAAGCGCGTCGGTGCCGAGCCGGGCGGTGGTGGACGGCGGCACCGGCAGCGACGCCAGTCTGGTGAGCTGGCGGGTCGCGTCGAGTACCGAGGCGTCCACCCCGGTGATGGGAGCCGTGAGCGCCTGGCGGTAGTCGCGCAGGACGGTCCGGAGGCGCACCAGCGCGTCGTCGACCTCGCCGACCTTGGGTGCCGACGCCTTCTCGTTGCGCCCGATCGCCCTGACCAGGTCGCGACGCACGCTGGCCGGCGAGATCGCGAGGCTGTCGAGCCCGATACCCGCGAGCCGGTGACGAACGCCGTCGAGCGTCGAACGACGCGCTGAGACCACGAGCACGCGCTTGCCGCCGCGGACCAGTTCGCCGAGCGCGTTGATCACCGTCTGCGTCCCGCCCGTGCCGGGGAGCGTCGCCACGGTGAGCGAGTGTCCGGCGGCGATGCGCGCGAGAACGGCCTCCTGCTCGGCGTCCGCGTCGAGCAGGAGATTGTCCGAGGCGGGAGCCCGATCGTCGGGTCCGGTGTGGTGTGGCGTGGCCCGAGGTGCTGTCACACGCTCGCGGTCACCCACATGGCCGCCCAACGCGTTGAGGAGCGCGTGATCGAGGCTGCCGGCGTCGCGGGACATCGCTCCGGAGACGTCGGCGAAGGTCGACACCACCAGCCGCGGTTCGACAGAGAAGGTGTCGATCGAGCGGGTCATCACGCGCAGGTTGTCGATGACCGGCTGTGGCTTGAAGATCCCGCCGTCGTAGGCGAGCGCTGCGAGGGACGCGGCATCGATGGACAGGCCGAAGTGATCACGGGCGATGCGGACGAGTTCGGGGTTGACCTCGAACGCGCCCTGGAGCTTGAGTTCGAAGTCCGAGTGATGCCGCCGGATCGCCAGCGGCCGCAGCAGCACCGGCGCGGCGAAGCCCGCTCCTCCGATGCGCCACCGGGCGACTCCGACGGCCAGGTGCACGGCCTCGATGCCACGGACGGTGCGCAGTTCGGTGTTCTTCGCGGTGATCCGTTCGGCGGCCAGCCGTGCGGTGCGCAGACCCACCTCGTCGCGGAAGAGGTTCGACAGAAGGGTCGATTTTCCGGTGATGAACTGCGGCAGGCTGCCCGGATGGGCCTTGGAGATGTCGATGCCCGATTCCGGGCTGTCGCGGAAGCTCACCAGCGGAGAGGGGCCGCCGAGGTCGGCCGCTTCCGCCCTCAGCCGGGTGCGCTCAGCCTCAGCGGCATGGGCGATGTCGACGCCGGTCGTGGGCTCGTGCAGATCGCCGATGGCCACAGCAGCGTCTGCCGCTGTGTTCTCCGCAGTCTTGTCTTCACGTCGCCACACAATGACACCCTAGGCGCGAGACCGGGCGAGCTGGGGTATCCCAGGCGGGTTTCCGCCGAATATCCGCCTCCGAGAGCCGATCCGCACTCCTCCTGCCCTGTGGCGATGACCGTCACGTTCTCCACCCCGCCCGGGAGGCTGGTGCGCCCCGGACGGCGATGCCGGTCAGGATGGTCGCATGACCTTCCGCTATGACTTCGCTCCGACTCCGTTCGGCGACGCCCTCGCGGTGTTCTCGGACGAGGGCATCGTGCGATTCGACCTCTCCGAATCCGAAGACCCGCTCGTGCCCTGGCTCCTCGAGGGCGTCACGCGGCAGCTGGGCGCTGTTCCGGAGCCCGACCCCGGGGCCGCCGACGAGCTCGCACATCTTCTGGCCGACTACTTCGACGGTGATCCGGTCCGCTTCGACCAGCACGTCCGGCTCGACTGGCGGCTGGTGGATGGATTCCACCTGAGCGCCTTGCAGACGATCTGCACGATCGAATGGGGCGAGACGATGAGCTACGGAGAGGTGGCCGTCCGCGCCGGGCACCCCGGCGCGGCCCGCGCGGTCGGCACCGCGTGTCGGCTCACGCCGTTCTCGATCATCGTGCCGGTGCATCGCGTCGTGCGGTCGGACGGCAGTGTGGGTCAGTACGGCGCGCACCCCGAGCGCAAGAGATACCTGCTCGACCTCGAGGCGGGTTGAGCGGAGCAGACGCAGACGTGGACCCGGCGAGTAGGCCGCCGGGTCCACGTCTTGCCTGGGTTCGATCCTCACGAGCCCTCGGTCAGTGCTCGACCGCCTTCTCCGCCCCGAACCCCGTGAGGGAACGCACCTCCATCTCCGCAGCGAGCTGCGGGGACTCCTTACGGGAGCTCGTCACCGTTCCGAGCCAGCCGAGAAGGAAGCCCAGCGGGATCGAGACGATCCCCGGATTGTTCAGCGGCCACACGGCGATATCGATCCCGGGGATCATCGATGTCGGGGTTCCGGAGAACACCGGCGACAGCACGATGAGCAGGATCGCCGACCCGAGCCCGCCGTACATGCTCCACACCGCGCCCCTGGTCGTGAATCGCCGCCAGAAGAGCGAATAGAGGATGGTCGGCAGGTTGGCGGACGCGGCGACGGCGAAAGCGAGAGCGACGAGGAAGGCGATGTTCTGCCCCTGCGCTCCGATGCCGCCGAGGATCGCCAGGATGCCGATCACGACCACCGTGCGACGAGCGACACGCACCTCGCCGTTCGGGTCGGCGGCGACCGGCTCGCCGGCAGCATCCTTGCGCCCCTTCTGGATGACGTTGGCGTAGATGTCATGCGCGAACGATGCCGCGGCGGTGATCGTCAGACCCGCGACCACCGCGAGGATCGTCGCGAACGCCACAGCGGAGATGAAGCCCAGCAGCACCGGACCGCCGAGCCGGAGCGCGAGCAACGGTGCTGCGGAGTTCACGCCGCCGGGAGCGGCCGCGATTACATCCGCGCCGACCAGTGCGCCGGCGCCGTAACCGAGCACGAGGGTCAGCAGGTAGAAGCCGCCGATGAGCCAGATCGCCCAGACGACCGAGCGTCGGGCTTCCTTCGCCGTCGGCACGGTGTAGAACCGCATGAGCACGTGCGGCAGGCCGGCGGTCCCGAGCACGAGCGCCATGCCCAGGGAGAGGAAGTCCCACGGGTTCGCGCCGTACTGCAGTCCCGGAGCCAGGATCGCATCCCCCTTGTCGGAGTTCGCCACCGCGGCTTCGAGAAGGGTGTTCAGACTGAAGCCGTTGATCGCGAGCACCCAGATCGTCATGCCGACGGCGCCGCCGATCAGGAGGACGGCCTTGACGATCTGCACCCAGGTGGTGCCCTTCATTCCGCCGATCAGGACGTAGACGATCATCAGCAGGCCGACCACGGCGATCACGATCGACTGCCCGAGCCGTCCGTCGATGCCGAGCAGCAGCGACACCAGTCCACCGGCGCCGGCCATCTGCGCCAGCAGATAGAAGAAGCACACGGCGAGCGTCGTGATCGCGGCCGCCATCCGCACCGGTCGCTGCTTCAGGCGGAACGAGAGCACATCCGCCATCGTGAACTTCCCGGTGTTGCGCATCAGCTCCGCCACCAGCAGCAGCGCGACGAGCCAGGCCACCAGGAATCCGATCGAATAGAGGAATCCGTCGTAGCCGTTGATCGCGATGGCGCCGCAGATGCCGAGGAAGGACGCCGCGGACAGATAGTCACCCGCGATGGCGAATCCGTTCTGCGGTCCCGTGAAAGAACGGCCGGCGGCGTAGTAGTCGGCAGCTGTCTTGTTGTTGCGGCTCGCGCGGATCACGATGAAAAGCGTCACCGCGACGAAAGCCAGGAAGATCGAGATGTTGAAGACGGGGTTGATATCGAGAGCGACCGGATCGACCGCCGCGCGGATCGCGCTCATGCGTGTCCCTGCACCTTCTCGAGTTCTTCACGGATCTCCGTCGCCAATGGGTCGAGCTTCCGATTCGCGAACGAGACGTACGCCATCGTTATGCCGAACGTCGTGACGAACTGTCCGAGACCGAGGAGGAGCCCGATGGTGATATCGCCCCAGACACGCTGTCCCATGAACTCGGGCGCGAAGGCCGCAAGAAGCACATATGCGAAATACCACAGCAGGAAGAACACGGCGAGCGGAAAGATGAACGATCTCTGCGTCCGTTTCAAACGCTGGAATCGTGGAGACTGCTCGACGGCGATGTAGTCGATCTCACCGTTCGAATCGACGTGCGTCTGATCACTCATGGGGCCTCCTTGCCACATGTCCGGTCCCCGCGCAGCGGAACTGCGCGGATGATAAAGTCGACGCTACGAAACGGGGAACACAGTCGTCACCCCCGGAAGTAGGTAATTGTGAGCGCCCCAGTCCCTCTCGGTTCCGAGTCGGAGCTCGTCGCCCATGCGGTGCGCGAGCTCGCCCGGCGAACACGCTTCCCTGTGGCATTCGGCGGCCTCATCGAAGAGGGCGTCGTGAGCGTGACCAGCATCGTCGGCGCGCGCACCCGATCTTTGGACGGCTTGCGAGTGCGTCCGGAGCGCGGACTCGGCGGGCGGGCGATGATGGAACTGCGCCCACGGATGACGAGCGACTACGGATCGTCGCAGCAGATCACCCACGACTACGACGTCTTCGTCCTCGGCGAGGGGCTGCGTACGCTCCTTGCCCTCCCGATCGTCGTCCACGGCCGGTCTCGGGGGGTGCTCTACGCCGGCGCATGGGACGAGGAACAGGTCGGGGGTGTCACCACGGCTCCGGCCATGCAGGTGGCCCAGTCCGTCGCCGATGAACTGCGGATCCGCGACGAGGTGCAGCGACGGCTGGACACGAGCCAGCTCGGAAGCGAGACCGTGGCTCCCCCGCAGCGTGAGGCGCTCCGGGAGAGCTTCGCCGAGCTGCGCAGCATCGCGGCCTCGGTCGACGACGCGGCGATACGCGCACGGATCGCCGAGGTCGAGCGGCGCCTCGTGGCGCTCGCCGGGGATGCGGCTCCTGCCACGACCGGGCCCGTGCCGACCATCCATCTCTCGCGCCGGGAAACCGACGTGCTCGCCTGCGCCGCGCTGGGATCGACCAACGCGGAGATCGCCGCACAGCTCGGGTTGCGCGAAGGCACGGTCAAGGCGTACCTCGGCACCGCGATGTCGAAACTCGACGCTTCCACGCGTCATGCGGCCGTCACCCGAGCGCGCCGTGCGGGGCTTCTTCCCTGAGACCTGCGCCGAAGCGGATTATGACTGTGCAATATTCAATTGTTGTCGCATTTCGCTTCTGCAGGTAAAGTCGCACGCATGGCTAGACGAATTGTGCACCAGTTGGTCGACGATATCGACGGCAGCGTCCTGGAAGTCGGAGAAGGCGAGACCGTGCATTTCTCGGTCAACGGCGCCTCCTACGAGATCGACTTGAATGCTGCGCATGCGGAGGAATTGCGAAAGGCTCTCGAGCCGTATATCGCTGCAGGCCGACGCGCCGGCTCCTCCAGCACTGCACGTTCCTCTTCGTCTTCTCGCAAGCGACCGGCACGCAATCCCGAGGTCGCCGCCATCCGGGCATGGGCCAACGAGAACGGCTACACGCTCTCCGAGCGAGGACGCATCCCCGCCCCGATCCTGGATGCGTACAAAGCAGCCCACTGAGTTCGGCCCCTCGTGGGCCGAACTCTCAATCGGACGACTGCTGTAACCAGGCTTCGTCTCGCAGCGTGATCTCTTCCGTCATGTCCTGGAGGAATCGGATCACGACGTCCCGTTCGGCGGGCGAAAGCCGTGCAGCAGCATAGAAACGCTTCGCCTGCTGTCGACCGACCGTCTCCATCGCCGCGAGCCGCGTCTCCGGCGTGATGCTGATGCGGAGCGCCCTCCGGTCCGTCGGGTGAGGTGCGCGGGTGATGTGCCCGCCCTTTTCCAGCCGGTCTAGGAGCTTGGTCGTCGCGGCCGTCGAGACATCCAGGTGGTGAGCTATCCCTCCTGGTGTCGCCACCAGGCTCCGGTTCGCGCACACGATCAGATAGTGCAGCGCACGCATATCTGTCTCATTCAGCCGCATGTACCGGCGTGACGCCTGAGAGAGGGTCTGTTCGGCTTCTCGAAGCCCCGCGAGCGACTCCATGAGGCGGGCGATCTGCCGCAGTTCCTCTGGCGGCACGCCGGTTCGGTCGACGAGTGTGCTTCGCGGATCACTGGCATCGACGTCGTAGATCGCCGCGTGGCTCAACCCATCCGGCGTGCGGTCAGCAGAGCTCGTATCGCCGTCGACGGGCGGATTCATCGCCGGCGACCCCGCGTGCGGGGTGGTGCCGGGCTCCGTGTCCATGCGATCATGTTACACACCCACAGTTTCATGCTAAGTTGACTACTCACCAAGTTAGCAATCTTGAGAGGCTCGAACAAGGGAGATGCCATGGATTACGTGACCCTCCTGGCCGATGACGGAACCGCCGTCGGCACGTTGCCGAAGAGCGACGTCCACACGAGCGACACCCCTCTGCATCTCGCCTTCTCGTGCTATGTCTTCGACGCACGAGGGCGTCTACTCCTGACACGCCGGTCCCTCGCGAAGCGGACCTGGCCAGGAGTCTGGACGAACAGCTTCTGCGGTCATCCACGACCCGACGAGGAAATGGCGGACGCCGTTCGGCGACGCGGCATCGACGAGCTCGGCATCCAGCTCACGGGTATTCGCCTCGCGCTGCCCGACTACCGCTACCGTGCCGTCGACGCGAGTGGAATCGTCGAGAACGAGATCTGCCCGGTGCACGTGGCCGTCATCGACGGAGAACCCGAGGCCGATCCGGACGAGGTGTCCGAGTGGACGTGGGTCGAGGTTCCCGCCCTGATCGAAGCCGTCACCCATGCACCGTTCGCTTTCAGCCCGTGGCTCGTCGAGCAGCTTCCGCTGTTGCGACGGCTCGGCGAGGTCTGAATCATGAGCGCGACGGCGACCGAGGAAGCACTCGGTACACAGATCGAAGCAGCTCTGCGGCGGCGCTTCTCCGCGAACACGGCAGCGGCAGAGAAGTACGGTCCCGAGTTCACAGAGCTCTGGACCGTGGCCGCCGAGCACGCACTCGACGGCAAACTCATCCGACCGCGACTGCTCGTCGACCTGGCACAGGCTCTCTCACCGCACCCGCTCTCCGCAGACGCGAGTGCGTCCGCGATCGATGTCGCGGCCGAGGTCGAGCTGCTGCACTTCGCATTCCTCCTTCATGACGATGTCATCGACGGAGACCTCATCCGCCGGCGCGGACCGAACCTGATCGGCACTCTCGTCGCCGGTCGGCCCGAAGCCACCGCCGCGTCGGCACTGCACTGGGCGCGCTCGAGCGCGATCCTCCTCGGAGATCTGCTGCTGTCGTCGGCAGTGCTGGGATTCGCCAGGGTGGACGTCTCCGCGCAGGCCCGTGACCGCCTGCTCTCGCTGCTGGAACAGACCATCCTCGAGACGGTCGCCGGCGAGCACGCCGACGTCGCTCTCAGCGACGGGATCATCACGCCGGATCTTCGGACGATCCTCTCGACCAGCGCCTACAAGACGGCGACGTACTCGTTCGTGCTTCCGCTGCGCGCCGCGGCCGTGCTGGCCGGGTCGTCGACCGCGACCGAACAGCACCTCATCACGATCGGCCGACACCTCGGCCTCGCGTATCAGCTGCAGGATGATCTGCTCTCCGTGTTCGGCGACCCCGATGAACACGGCAAGGACGCCTTCTCTGATCTGCGGGAAGGAAAGGAGACCGCGATCATCTCCTATGCCCGCATGACGAGCCACTGGGAGTGGATCGAACAGCACTTCGGCAGCCCCGATCTCAGTGGTGCGGACGGCTCACGCGCTCGCGATCGCCTGCGCGAATGCGGTGCCGAAGCATTCGTGCGCGGGCTCGTCCGCGAGCACCTCGAGGCCGCATCGACCGTCCTCAGTGAGGCAGAGTCCGAGGGCACGCTGCCGGCGGCTGCCGGTCGGACGATCCGTGCACTGGCCGCCCGCGTCGATGGTCGCGAGCGATGACCGCGACTCCGCACCATCACTCCGATGACGCCGCTCTCCGCCGATTCAGCCGCACGGCGGAGATCGCGACGAGCGACGTCATCCGCACCTATTCGACGTCTTTCGGACTCGCGACGCGTCTTCTCGGACGTCGGCACCGTCAGCATGTGCGCAACATCTACGCGATGGTGCGCATCGCCGACGAGATCGTCGACGGTGTCGCCGCCGAGGCCGGACTCGACAGCGCGGCACAATCTGCGGCTCTCGCCTCCTACGTGGAGGCGACGCACCGCTCGATGCGCAGCGGGTACAGCAGCGATCTGATCCTGCACGCGTTCGCGCGGACAGCGCGGGAGTGCGGCATCGGCGAAGACCTGACCACGCCGTTCTTCGAGTCGATGAGCGCCGACATCGGCGGTGCGGCGGGATTCGCCGCCTATGACGCCGACGCCCACGCGTCATACGTCTACGGGTCCGCCGAGGTCGTGGGACTGATGTGCCTTCAGGTCTTCCTGCGGGACTCGCGCCGCACGCCCGAGGAGCTCGAGATCCTCCGACGCGGGGCACGACAGCTCGGCGCAGCTTTCCAGAACGTCAACTTCCTGCGCGACCTCGCCGACGATACGGATCGTCTGCACCGCGGCTACCTGGGCGGAACCGCGCGTCTGACCGACGCCGACCGGGACGCCTGGGTCGACACGATCCTTCGACAGCTCGCCGACGCCCGCGACGCGATCCCCCTGCTCCCGAAGGATGCTCGCGCGGCCGTGCGCAGTGCGCTGGCACTGTTCGCCGCGCTCACCCGCCGCGTCGCGAAGACGCCGGCCGAGGTCCTGTACCGACGACGGGTGCGGGTGCCCGACCCGATCAAGGCCGTGCTCGCCGCTCGCGCGGTGGCCGTGACCGCGATGGAACGCGACCGATGAGCCGTGTGGTGGTGATCGGCGCGGGCGTCGCGGGCCTCGCGACCGCGGGACTGCTCGCACGCGACGGGCACGAGGTGGTCGTCCTCGAGAAGAACGACCGCGTCGGCGGACGTGCCGGAACGATCGCGCGTGACGGCTTCCGTTTCGACTCCGGACCGTCGTGGTATCTCATGCCGGAGGTCTTCGACCACTTCTTCGCGATGATGGGCACCACGACCGAGGAACAGCTCGACCTCACCCGGCTGGACCCCGGCTACCGGGTGTTCCGCGACCCGACGGCGGAGGATGCGACGGATGGCGCGGTGACGGTGCCCGCCGGTCGGCAAGCCGTCACCCGCCTCTTCGAGGCCCTGGAGCCGGGTTCTGCTCCTGCCCTGGACTCCTACCTGCAGTCGGCACGTCACGCCGGCGAGATGGCGCAGAAGTATTTCCTCTACAACCCGTTCACCCGGACGCGGTCGCTCATGGCGCCGGAGGTCCTGCGAGCGCTACCCCGCTTGTTCACGCTGCTCGGTACCCGGCTGCAATCCTTCGCGGCGAGACGATTCCGGCATCCCGTCGTGCGCCAGATCCTCGGCTATCCGGCGGTGTTCCTCGGCACGGACCCACGCAGCGCTCCCGCGATGTACCACCTGATGAGCGCACTTGACCTGGACCAGGGCGTCAGCTATCCGCAGGGTGGTTTCTGGCGGGTGATCGAACGGATCGAAGCCCTGGCCGTCGATGCCGGTGCCCGGATCGTGACGGGTGCCGACGTCACGGGCATCCGCACCGAGGACGGGGACGGCGGAACACGCGTGACCGGCGTCGACTGGGTCGACGAATCGGGTGCCTCGCATGTCGAGCGGGCCGATATCGTCGTCTCCGCGGCAGACCTGCACCACACCGAGACCACGCTGCTGCCACGATCGCTGCAGAGCTATCCGGAGTCCTGGTGGACTCGCCGCACCAGCGGCCCCGGTGGGGTGCTCGTGATGCTCGGAGTCGAGGGCACTCTGCCCGAGCTCCCTCACCATTCCCTGTTCTTCACCGACGACTGGGATGCGAACTTCGACGCGATCTTCGGTTCCACCCCGTCCGTCCCTTCTCCGGCCTCGACCTACGTCTGCCGACCGAGCGCGTCCGACCCCGATGTCGCGCCGCCCGGCCACGAGAACCTGTTCATCCTGGTTCCCGTACCGGCGGACGTCGAGCTCGGTCACGGCGGGTCCGACGGATCGGGGTCCGCGGAGATCGAGCGCGCAGCCGATGCGGCCATCGATCAGGTCGCGACTTGGGCAGGCATCCCCGACCTCCGCGCACGGATCGTCGTTCGCGAGACCACAGGGCCGGCGGACTTCCGCGACGACTACCGCTCGTGGCGGGGCGGGATGCTCGGGCCCGCGCACATCCTGTCGCAGAGTGCGATGTTCCGCGCACAGAATGCGTCGCGGCGCGTGCAGGGCCTCTTCTACGCCGGGGCCACGACCGCGCCCGGCGTCGGGGTGCCGATGTGCCTGATCAGCGCCGAGATCGTCCTGAAGCGTCTCCGCGGCGATCACTCCCCCGGGCCGCTCCCGGAACCGGATCCCTCCGCGATCGGGACGGCGGGCTCCTGATGGGCGCGCTGTACCTGACCGCGCTGTTGGTCTCGCTGGGCTGCATGCTGCTCCTGGACTGGCGGTTCCGGCTGTTCTTCTGGCGGGATACGCTCTCGGCCGCCGTCGTCACGCTGGTCGGCCTCGTCTTCTTCCTCCTGTGGGATGCGGCGGGCATCGTGAACGGCATCTTCCTCCGCGGCGACGCGGTGATCGCGACGGGACTGGTGCTCGCACCGGAGCTGCCCGTGGAGGAACCGGTGTTCCTGCTCTTCCTCGTCGTGTGCACGATGGTCATCTACACCGGCTCAGCCCGCCTGCTCGCCCGCAGGCGCGACCGGCTCCGCACGAAGGGCGACGGGGCATGAGTTACGTCCACGTCGCCGCCTGCTTCCTCCTCCTCGCTGCCGGCGGTGGCGTCCTCCTGGCCCTGGCCTCGCGTCGACGCGGCCCCGTGCCCGCGGCCGTCCTGCTGACGGTGCTCGTGCTGTTCGTCCTCACGGCCGTGTTCGACACCGTGATGATCGCGAGCGGGCTGTTCCACTACGCACAGGATCCGCTGCTCGGTCTGCACATCGGACTCGCCCCCGTCGAGGACTTCGCGTATCCGCTCGCGGGCGCGCTGCTCCTTCCCGCCGTGTGGACGGCACTGCGCGCACGGCGGCGCGCGCGCGCAGCGTCCGCCGAGGATGACGAGGCCCGCGGATGAACGCCGGAACCGCACCCGAGCGCACCTTCGGACGGGATCTCGCGCAGATCGTGCTCTCCTCACGGCCGATCAGCTGGATCAACACCGCGTTCCCCTTCGCGGCGGCCTATCTCCTCGCCACGCGAGAGCTCGATGCGACCTTCGTGATCGGCACCCTTTACTTCCTCGTCCCGTACAACCTCGCGATGTACGGGATCAACGACGTCTTCGACTACGCCTCCGATCTGGCGAACCCCCGCAAGGGCGGCATCGAGGGCGCACTTCTGGCGCCTCGCATCCATCGCGCGACGCTCTGGGCGGCGGCCGCCACGAATATCCCGTTCCTCATCTACCTCGTGGTCGTCGGGAACCCGGCGTCCTGGTTCTGGCTCGCCGTCAGCGTTTTCGCCGTGATCGCCTACTCGGCACCCGTGCTGCGGTTCAAGGAGCGACCGTTCCTCGACTCGATCACCTCGAGCACGCACTTCGTCAGTCCGGCGATCGTCGCTCTCGCTCTGGTCGGCGCACCGGTCACGGCCGGCACGATCATCACGCTCGCCGCCTTCTTCCTGTGGGGCATGGCAGCCCACGCCTTCGGTGCCGTACAGGACATCGGCCCTGATCGCGAGGGCGGGATCTCCTCGACCGCCACGGTCATCGGGGCGCGGGCGACGGTACGGCTCGCCCTCGGTCTTTGGGTGGTGGCCGGAGTGGCGATGCTGTTCACCCCCTGGCCCGGCCCGCTCGCCGCCGTCCTCGCCCTGCCGTACGTGGTCAACGCGGCCCCGTGGTGGAACGTCGACGACAGCACCTCCGCGTCGACGAATCGCGCCTGGCGCCGGTTCATCGCCCTCAACTACTTCGCCGGCTTCCTCGCGACGATGATCCTCATCCTCGCCTGGATCTCCTGACTCCTGCTCCTGAACGACCGTCTCCCCGAAAGGCATCTGATGTCCCGCCCCGACTCCTCACCGACTCCGCCCCTCAGGGAGCGCTCGCGACAGCACTCCTGGGCGCGCGTGTTCATCCCCGTGGCTCTGATCCTCGTGTGGCTGGTGGGCGCCTCGCTGGGCGGTCCCCTGTTCGGCAAGGTCGACGAGGTCTCCTCCAACGAGCAGACGACATACCTCCCGGAGTCCGCGCAGGCCACCGAGGTGCAGCAGCTGCTCGGCGAGTTCAACGACAGCGACTCGATCCCCGCGATCGCCGTGTTCACGTCCGAGGATGAGCTCACGCAGACCGAACTCGACGCTATCTCGGACGCGGTGGCCGGCGCATCGACCGTGGAGGGCGTCGGCGAGGACGTGTCTCCGGCACTTCCCTCCGATGACGGGCAGGCCGTACAGGCGTTCATCCCGATCGACAGCGACGCCGAGCTGGCCGATACGACGGCGGCGCTGGGCGACGAGCTGCGCGACGCCGTCCCCGATGGCATCACCGTATACATCACGGGTCCCGCCGGGTTCAGCGCTGACCTGGTCGCGGGCTTCGCCGGGATCGACGGGCTGCTCCTCGGGGTCGCGCTCCTGGCCGTGCTGGTCATCCTGGTCCTCGTCTACCGCTCGTTCCTCCTGCCGCTGGTCGTGCTCTCGACGAGCCTGTTCGCGCTCTGTGTGGCACTCCTCGTGGTGTGGTGGTTGGCCAAGTTCGAGGTGCTGCTGCTCAGCGGCCAGACGCAGGGAATCCTCTTCATCCTCGTGATCGGCGCCGCAACCGACTACGCCCTGCTCCTCGTCGCACGCTTCCGCGAGGAACTGCGGATCGCGCAGGACAAGGGCGTCGCGCTCCTGGCAGCGTGGAAAGGCTCCGTCGAACCGATCGCGGCGTCGGGCGGCACCGTGATAGCCGGTCTTCTCTGCCTGCTGCTCAGCGACCTGAAGTCGAACAGCACACTGGGGCCCGTGGCGGCGATCGGCATCGTGTTCGCCATGCTCTCTGCCCTCACTCTGCTCCCCTCGCTGCTACTGCTCTTCGGTCGCGCCGTGTTCTGGCCACGACGCCCGCGGTTCGAACCGGATGTCGTCGCCGCAGAGCACGGCATGCGCACGACGGGACTGTGGGCGCGACTGGCGGGGCTCATCAAGCGGCGACCGCGGGTCATCTGGATCGTGACGACCCTCGTCCTCGTCGCCGGAGCGGCGGGTGTCACGCAACTCGATGCGAACGGCGTACCGCAGTCCGACCTGGTTCTCGGGGCGTCGGAGGCCCGCGACGGTCAGGTGGCGCTGGGCGAACACTTCCCCGGCGGGTCCGGCAGCCCGGTGTACGTGGTCGTCGACGAGGACCGGCTGCAGGATGCCGCGGATGTCCTCCTCGCGAACGACGGGATCGACGCCGTCTCCGTCACCGCCGCGGACTCCCCCAGCGGCACCGCCTCCGTGACCGAAGACGGCCTCACCGCTGTCGGCCCTCCAGGCACCCCTGCACCCGACCCCACGACGGTCGACGGGCAGGTGCTGCTGCAGGGCACGCTGACCGACGCGGCCGACTCGGAAGCCGCTGCCGCCACCGTGCGAGAGCTGCGCTCCGACCTGGGAGACACGAAGGCACTCGTGGGCGGCGTCACCGCGACCTCGATCGACACGAACGATGCGTCCATCCATGACCGCAACCTGATCATCCCCGTGATCCTCCTCGTGATCATGTTGATCCTGATGTTGCTGCTGCGGTCGGTCCTCGCACCGGTGCTGTTGATCCTCACGACGGTCCTGTCGTTCGGAACCGCGATGGGTGTCTCCGCGCTCGTGTTCAACGGGATCTTCGACTTCCCCGGTGCGGACCCCGCCGTTCCGCTCTTCGGGTTCGTGTTCCTGGTTGCGCTCGGCATCGACTACAACATCTTCCTGATGACGCGGGTCCGCGAGGAGTCGAAGCAGCACGGTACCCGAGAGGGGATCCTGCGGGGCCTGTCGATCACGGGCGGGGTGATCACGTCAGCGGGTCTCGTGCTCGCAGCGACCTTCGCCGCGCTGTCGGTGATCCCCATCCTGTTCCTGGTGCAATTGGCGTTCATCGTCGCATTCGGGGTGCTGCTGGACACGTTCGTCGTCCGTTCGCTGCTCGTCCCCGCGCTGACGTACGACATCGGCAAGGCGATCTGGTGGCCCTCCAAGCTGTGGCGCCGCGGCGAGGACTGATGCGCGTGGGGGCGTGCGGACGGTCGCCTAGACTGGACGCACGCCCTCGTAGCTCAGGGGATAGAGCAGCCCTCTCCTAAAGGGCAGGTCGCAGGTTCGAATCCTGTCGAGGGCACGACGTCGAAGAGGGGCCGCCCGGAGGGTGGCCCCTCTTCGACGTCACAGGCCCCCGTCAGCGGGCCCCGCCGGCCAGGAGGCTCCACGCGCCGCCCCCTGCTCCCACCGTTCCGCACCTACGCGTCTCGCGGCGCGTGGAGGGGCCGGTGGAGGACTCGAGGGCACGAGGCCGTCACGCCGCCAGTGCCAGGTACGGTTCCCACCGCGGGTCACTGCGCTCGGTTCCGCGCACCGTCCAGGCGGTACCGTGCGGAGGCCGGGGAGTGAATCGCAGCTGCCAGCGCATCTCCTGCGGTGTGCGATCGCTCTTGACGTTGTTGCAGCGTAGACAGCAGGCCACCAGGTTCTCCCAGGAGTCCGCTCCCCCGCGCGAACGCGGCAGCACGTGGTCGATGGTCGAAGCCGCTTTCCCGCAGTAGCCGCAGCGGTGATTGTCGCGACGCAGCACACCGCGGCGAGTGACCGGCACGCGTCTGCTCGTCGGCACCCGGACGTACCGGGCGAGGATGATGACCGCCGGACGTTCATAGACGCCGTGGGTGCCCCAGACGGGGTCATCTTCGACGCGTTCGATCACGGTCGCCTTGTCGTTCATCACGAGCACCAGGGCTCGCTTGAACGACACGATCGCAAGCGGCTCGTATCCGGCATTCAGGACCAGTGTGCGCATTCGTCATCCTCTCGATCCG
Source organism: Microbacterium sp. B19(2022) (assembly GCF_012030385.1). NCBI lineage: Bacteria > Bacillati > Actinomycetota > Actinomycetes > Micrococcales > Microbacteriaceae > Microbacterium > Microbacterium sp. B19(2022). The sequence continues at coordinate 54,941 of NZ_JAAUVO010000020.1, read as the reverse complement.
CCGGGACGGCTTCCCGGCACTCTCGAATCACACGAGGTCGCGCAGATGGCAGAGCGATCGTGGGGACGAAAAAAGGCGCCGTCTAAAGACAGCGCCTTTCGCGCACGGCAACGCCGTGGCTTCCCCGCGGGCTATGCAGAAGGACGTGACGACCGAGGGCATCCATGGTTCGGATGGTCGGTATTCGCTCCATCAGCCTCTCCCACCTGTACGACAACGGGATCAGGCTAACCCATCCGGCTGTATGCGGGGCGAAACGGCGGGTGAATGGAGCGAGGCGTGTCCGGAAATCAGCCGGCGTTGACCGAGAGCCACGACATGGGTTCGACGAGTCCGCCGTTGATCCAGGTCTCGAAGTGCAGGTGGTTCGCGGTCGAGCGCCCGGTGCTGCCGACGTAGCCGATCAGCTGCCCTGCCGCGACCGTCTGGCCGACCTGCACCTGGCGGGAGTTGTAGAGCATGTGACCGTAGGTGGTCTGCACGCGCTGACCACCGATGACGCTGTCGAGCATGACGCAGACGCCGTATCCGCCGATGCTCTCGGCGGAGGCGCGGACGACGCCGGCAGCGGCAGCATAGATCGGAGTGCCCGCGGGAGCGAGCATGTCGGCGCCGTTGTGGCCGCCGCCGATCGTACGGCTGACGTTCCAGGAGCCCATCGGGAGCGGGTAGCGGACTTCGCCCGAGCCCGGGGAGGTCAACGCGTAGCCGGCCGTGTTGTACGACGATGACGAGGACGCCGTCGATGCCTTTGCGGCAGCGGCCGCGCGAGCAGCGGCGGCCTCTTCTGCCTTCTTCTTCGCGATCTCCTCCGGAGTCGTCGCGCTGAAGGAGCCTCGGCTCAAGGGAGCAGCGGTGGCCTGCGAGGCCACCACCAGAGACTGCGCGTCGACCGCGGCGAGCTGCTGCAGGGTCGTCGGGGCGGCTTCGCTCGGCTTCGACTGCGCGAAGGCAGGAAGTGCGATGCCGGCGACGAGTGCGCCGACGGCCCCGAAGATGGCGATGGATCGGAGTGGCTTGACGGCCTTGCGAGCGGTCGCACGCGCACCTGCGCGTCGGGCGATCACTCGGTCTTCAGATGTCTTCTTCGCGGGCTGTTCGATGTCTGCGGCCAAAACGTGGTCCTCCTGGGGCCTAGCGCTTTCGGGTAGCGCTGGCTCGTCGGCACTCTGCTCTCGTGGCACGAACGTATCTCGGGTACTTGTGCGTTCCTGCCGTGAAGACGACGAGCCTGAAAGGCGTATCTTCGCGGTCCATCTCCAGCGGGCTTCTTCGCTGGCGACTCGACCGAGGTTACCGGAAGATAACGATCATGTCACCCCGGGAACCTGACAATCGTCGCAGAGGCCGCGCCAGGACCACTCCGCCTCTCGCTGCGAGGGACGGAATTCGTGCCGGATCAGGCGGGTTCGCCCACGAGGAAGATGTGCGAGGCCAGCTCCACGGGGAGTTCGAGACCGTCTTCCTTGCCGTCCATCTGGATGAGGACGTAGCCCTCGCTGAAGCGGAAGTCACCGTGCGCGCCGGGAACCACACCGGCATCGCGCAGCTGCTCCAGCAGCTCGGGGTCGACCTGCGCGGGCTCGGCGAGGCGACGAACAGTCCCCTCGACGGGCTCGCCCGCGGCGTTGAGGCGTTGGACGAGGCCGATGACGCCCTCGTCGAAGGTGCGGGCCGGCAGGTCGCCGAGCTGGTCGAGTCCGGGGATCGGGTTGCCGTAGGGCGATTCGGTCGGGTGTCCGAGCAGCTCCACGAGGCGACGCTCGACCTGCTCGCTCATCACGTGCTCCCACCGGCACGCCTCTTCGTGCACGTACGCCCAGTCGAGTCCGATGACATCCGACAGCAGACGCTCGGCGAGACGGTGCTTGCGCATCACGTCGACGGCCTTGCGGCGACCGGCGTCGGTGAGCTCGAGCGTGCGGTCCTCCGAGACGATGACGAGGCCATCGCGCTCCATGCGGCCCACGGTCTGCGAGACCGTCGGGCCGGAGTGACCGAGGCGCTCGGAGATGCGCGCGCGCAGCGGCACGATGTTCTCCTCCTCGAGTTCGAGGATGGTGCGGAGATACATCTCCGTGGTGTCGATCAGATCGGTCATGTGCAGGCCCTCCGAGGTTCTTAGGCAAGCCTACATTCCCGGACCGACATCGGATCCGAAGCCGGTCCGGCGTCCCGCCGGGCGCCCTCTAGAATCGACCCATGGCGATCGAGATTCCCCGTGACCTCCTGCCCGCTGACGGCCGCTTCGGCTGCGGCCCCTCGAAGGTGCGCCCCGCGCAGCTCGAGGCGCTGGTCGCGTCGGCGGCGTCGATCCTCGGCACCTCGCACCGCCAGGCGCCCGTGAAGAACCTCGTCGGCAGCGTGCGCGAACAGCTCGCCGCGCTGTTCCGCATTCCCGAGGGCTACGAGATCCTCGTGGGCAACGGCGGCTCGACCGCCTTCTGGGACGCCGCGGCATTCGGCCTCATCGAGCGTCGCAGCCAGAACCTCGTCTTCGGCGAGTTCGGCGGCAAGTTCGCCGCCGCAGCCGGCGCCCCCTGGCTCGAGGCACCCGACGTGCGCAAGGCCGAGCCCGGGTCCCTGACCGTCGCCGAGCCCGTGCCCGGTGTCGACGTCTACGCCTGGCCCCACAACGAGACCTCGACCGGCGTCGCCGCTCCCGTCCGGCGCATCGACGCCGACGGCGCGTTGACCGTCATCGACGCGACGAGCGCCGCCGGCGGCATCGACTTCGACGCCGCCCAGGCCGACGTCTACTACTTCGCGCCGCAGAAGAACCTCGGCTCGGACGGCGGCCTGTGGTTCGCGGCCGTCTCACCGGCTGCGATCGAGCGCATCGAGCGCATCGCCGCATCCGGTCGCTACATCCCCGAGTTCCTGAGCCTGAAGAACGCCGTGGACAACTCCCGGCTCAACCAGACGCTCAACACTCCGGCGCTTACCACGCTGCACCTGCTCGACAGCCAGCTGCGCTGGATCCTCGACAACGGGGGGCTCGCCTGGGCGGCGGCCCGGACATCCGAGTCGTCGTCGGTGCTGTACGACTGGGCCGAGGCGTCGTCGGTCGCCACACCCTTCGTGACGGACGCCGCACACCGCTCGCCGGTGGTCGCCACGATCGACTTCGACGACACCATCGACGCGGCGGCGATCGCGAAGACCCTCCGGGCGAACGGCATCGTCGACACGGAGCCGTACCGCAAGCTTGGCCGCAACCAGCTGCGCGTCGCGACCTTCGTGTCGATCGACCCGGATGACGTGCGTCAGCTCACTCGTTCGATCGACTTCGTGCTGGAGAACCTGGGCGCCTGAGCGCCCGGGTTCACTCCTCCTCGTCGACCTCGTCGGCGTCCGCATCCAGGGCGTCGTCGTCGTCGTCCGAGGATTCGTCGAGCTCGTCGATGTCGACCCCGTCGAGGTCGCCCGCGTGCAGGATGTCCGCGGCACCGTCATCGTCATCGTCGTCGAGCTCGTCGTCGAGGACGTCGTCGTCGAGAGCATCGTCATCATCGAGATCGTCGGCATCGTCGGCGCTCTCGTCACCCGCGGCGGCCGCAGCCTCCGCGAGTTCCACCTGATGCGCACGGTACTCGGCCAGGCGTTCGGCCCAGGGCACCCAATCCGGTGCCAGCAGGGCACCGTCGCCGGGCAGAAGCTCGAGCTCGAGGACCGTGGGATCCTCGTCGTCGACCTGCGCGACGGTCACGGTCCAGTACCAGCCGGGGTAGCCGGCCAAGCGGTTCTCGAACCGCAGCGACACCGAGCCGTCTTCTTCGATGAGGTACCCGGCTGCGGGACCGACCGAGGACGCGGGAGTGATCTCGCCCAGGGCTGCGAGGGCGAGATCGTGGGCGCCGAGGAGACGCGCGTCGGCGTCAGGCTTCGAGGTCATCAGCGACCTTGCGCAGGACGGCAGCGATCTTGCGGCCGTGTCCGGAAGCGGGGTAGCGCCCGCGGCGCAGGTCTCCGCCGATGCCGTCGAGCAGCTTGACGAGGTCTTCGACGATGATCGCCATGTCATCGGCCGGCTTCCGCTTGGCCTTCGACAGGCTGGGCGGCGCTTCGAGCACACGCACCGACAGCGCCTGGAGACCGCGCTTGCCATCGGCGACGCCGAACTCCACGCGCGCACCCGCCTTCACAGCGGTGCCGGTAGGCATCGCTGAGGCGTGCAGGAAGACGTCCTGGCCGTCATCGCTGGCGATGAAGCCGAAACCCTTGTCTTCGTCGTAGAACCTGACCTTGCCGGTGGGCATGGGAGAACCTCGCTGAGATCGATATGCAGAACAGTGGGCGCGCTCGTGCGCGTGCACCCAGCCTACCGGTCGCGGGGCCCGCGGATCCGATGGGCGCAGTACGAGTAGGCTGGGACGGATGAGCACGCAGAATTCCGAGCCGGAGGTCACCATCCGTCGGGTGGATCGCTTCCTGGCCTTCGGCGCGCTCGGAATCGCCGCGGCCGCGGTGGCGTGCTTCTTCGCCATCATCATCGGCACCTGGATGGGCATGGATCAAGAGGCTTTCGGCCATGGTGCGTGGCCTCTCATCGCAGCGATCCCCTACTGGGGTCTGCCTCTCGCCTTCGTGATGATCATCACGCTCCTCACGATGAGCTTCATCCGGAAGGGCCGCGCGTCTTCGCGTTCGTGAGGCATCGGCCATGAGCACTCACGCGCGACCGCTGGCGGATTGGCTGTCGGAGGCGAGCGACGATGACCTCCGACGACTGTTCGCGGCGCGCCGGGTGCGACCGGACGTCGGCTGGCAGGATTTCTTCGACGCCGCCGAGGCCCTCCTCGACCCTGCCTCTCTGTCGAAGGTCCTCCCCTCGCTGACCGCCGCCGAGGCGAAGGCACTGATGGACGCGGCATCGGGCGTGGGCGCTGGAATGCAGCAGGAGAGCCTGATGGCGCTCGCGCTGCTTCGTGCGGACGGCACCCCGTATCCCCCCGTGGCCGCTGCGCTCGCGGGGCGGCCGGTTCCGGACGTCCCGACAGGTCAGCCGATCGCCGGCCCCTCGTCCGAGACGGCATCGGCCCACGCCGCAGAGCGTGCGTTCACGACGGTCGCCGTGCTCGCAGACCTCCTTCTCGTCGCGAGGGAGAATCCGTTCTCGCTACTCACCGGCGGCGGGGTGAACGCCGGCGAGAAGCGCCAGCTCGGCGAAGCCGGTGTCCCGGTGGAGATCGTGGACACGCTGGTGTCGATCGCGCTCGAGTCCGGGCTCGCGGTCGCGGCGGACCGCCGACTGCGATCGAGTCGATCTGCGGAGGCCTGGCTGCGCTCCTCGGCGGTCGAGCGCTGGAGCGTGCTGGCGACGGCGTTCCGCGATGCCCTGCCACGTGGTGTCCGCTCTCCCGACGGCGGGTGGATTCCGCCACAGTCATGGCGCGGCGCGCATCCGTGGGATCCGGCGTGGACCGAGCGCGCCCGTGTCCTTCACGAGGCGGCGCGACTGCTCGGGCTGATCGCCGAAGACGGCAGCGAACCGGAGTGGGCGGTCGGACTGCGCAGCGGAGGTGCCGCCGACCCGCGGACCCTCGTGCGGCTGCTGCCGGCCGAAGTGGACCGCATCTTCCTTCAGAACGACCTCACGGCGATCGCGCCCGGTCCGTTGGAGCCCGCACTCGACGTGCGCCTGCGCACGATCGCCGCCCGCGAGTCAGCGGCCCAGGCCTCGTCGTACCGGTTCACCGCAGAATCAGTGGCGCACGCGTTCGTCGCCGGCGAGACCGAGCAGTCGATCCTCGAGTTCCTCGGCTCCCTCTCCCTCACCGGCATCCCGCAGCCGCTCGGCTACCTGATCGCGCAGACCGCGCAACGGCATGGCCTGGTCCGCGTGTTCACGGACGAGGAGACCGGCCGCACGCGGATCGAGAGCACGGATTCGCACCTCATCCAGGCGATGGCCGTCGACCAGTCGCTGCGTCCGCTCGCACTCGCTCTGCATGTCGGATCGCTCACCACCCGCGTCGGTCGCGAAACGGTGTACTGGGCGCTCACCGACGCGAGGTATCCCGCGACGCTGGTCGGTGCCGACGGCGCTCTCCTCGTGCGCGAACGCCACCCCGCCGCCCCGGCGACACTGCCCGACCTGGACGCCCTGGACCCGACCCCGCTCATCACACGCCTGCGTTCCCACCAGGGACCGGATGCCGACGCCGCCTGGCTCGACCGAGAGCTCGAGGCGGCCGTGCGCGCGAAATCGGTCCTCCAGGTCACGGTCGGGATGCCGGACGGCTCCACCCGAGAACTCCTCCTCGAGGCCACGGGGATGGGTGGTGGCCGTCTTCGCGGCCGCGACCGTGCAGCCGACGTCGAGCGCACGCTCCCGGTGAAGAGCATCCTCGCAGCGACGATCGTCGCGCCGTAGGCCGAGTGCCTCTCGCGACCGGTAAACTGGACAGCTATGTCTGATGGCCCCCTGATCGTCCAGAGCGATCGCACCGTGCTGCTCGAAGTCGCCCACGCCGATGCCGAGAGCGCCCGCCACGAACTCGCGATCTTCGCCGAGTTGGAACGAGCCCCCGAGCACATCCACACCTACCGGATCACCCGCCTCGGACTGTGGAACGCGCGCGCCGCCGGGCACACCGCGGAGGACATGCTGGAGACGCTCGATCGCTGGTCGCGCTTCCCTGTTCCGCCGTCGGTTTCCGTCGACCTGCGCGAGACCGTGAACCGCTACGGCCGACTGGTCATCGAGCGCGACGACGAGGGAACCCTCATCCTGCGCTCTTCCGACCCCGCCGTGCTGGCTCAGGTCGCGAACAACAAGCGCATTCAGCCCCTCCTGATCGGGCATCCGACTCCCGAGGTCTTCGTGGTGGATGCCTGGGCGCGCGGGCAGATCAAGCAGGAACTGCTCAAGATCGGCTGGCCGGCCGAGGATCTCGCCGGTTACACGCCGGGCACCCCGCACGAGATCGATCTCGCCGAGGACGGCTGGCACATCCGTCCGTACCAGCAGGATGCTGTCGACGCCTTCTCGAAGGACGGGTCGGGCGTCGTGGTGCTGCCCTGCGGCGCGGGCAAGACGATCGTCGGCGCCGGCGCGATGGCGGCCACCAAGACCACCACGCTGATCCTCGTCACCAACACCGTCTCCGCACGGCAGTGGCGCGACGAGCTGCTGAAGCGCACGAGCCTCACTCCCGAAGAGATCGGCGAATACTCGGGCCAGGCCAAAGAGGTCAAGCCCGTCACGATCGCGACCTACCAGATCCTCACCGCCAAGCGGAAGGGCGAGTACGCTCACCTCGCCCTGCTGGACGCGCTCGACTGGGGTCTCATCGTCTACGACGAGGTCCACCTGCTGCCGGCGCCGGTGTTCAAGCTCACGGCCGACCTCCAGGCCCGCCGCCGCATCGGACTCACCGCGACCCTCGTTCGCGAGGACGGCCGCGAGGGCGACGTGTTCAGCCTGATCGGACCCAAGCGCTTCGACGCACCGTGGAAGCAGATCGAGGCGCAGGGCTTCATCTCCCCTGCCGCCTGCTACGAGGTGCGCGTCGACCTTCCGCCGAGCGACCGGCTCGAATACGCTGCGGCGACCGACGACGAACGGTACCGACTCGCCGCATCCGCTCCGGCCAAGGTCAAGGCGGTGCGAGAGCTGATCGCGAAACACAAGGGCGAGCGCATCCTCGTGATCGGACAGTACCTCGACCAGCTCGAGTCCCTGTCGACGGCATTGGACGCTCCCCAGATCACGGGTGCGACCCCGATCGACGAGCGAGAGGAGCTCTACCGCGCCTTCCGCGAGGGCGAGATCTCGCTCCTCGTCGTGTCGAAGGTCGCGAACTTCTCCATCGACCTGCCGGAGGCCTCCGTCGCCATCCAGGTGTCCGGCTCGTTCGGATCCCGCCAGGAGGAGGCCCAGCGACTCGGTCGACTGCTGCGCCCCAAGCAGTCCGGACACACCGCGAGCTTCTACACGCTCGTCGCGCGCGACACCATCGACCAGGACTATGCGCAGAACCGCCAGCGCTTCCTGGCCGAGCAGGGGTACAGCTACACGATCATGGATTCGGACGCGATCGCGGCCTGAGCCGTCGTCCGGCGGCCGTACGGCTCAGCCGTGCAGCGTCCTGTTCAGGTGGTGGGTTCCGCTTCCGACGCCGGCGCCCGTCGCCCTGCTCGCGGTACGGGCGATACCGAGCCTGCCCGCCCACCGGTCGGCGAGCAGCGCATAGACGACCATCGCGACCGTCGACGCGAGCAGATCGACGGGCGTTCCCGTGGTGGCGTTGGCATCGACGAGGCTGACGGTGCCGAGCAGGAAGATGAGCGCGTTGTTCACGATGTGCAGGGAGATCGCCGCTTCCAGACCGCCCGTGCGCCAGGTCAGCCACGCGGCGACGATCGCGAACATGCCCACGCTCGCGGCACCCCAGATGTCGTAGCCGTGCCCGAGCACGAACAGCGGGACCGGAAGCAGGATGGCGAAGGCCGGATGCCGCAACCACCCACCGACGAGCTGCATCAGATAGCCGCGGAACACGTACTCCTCCGCGGCGGCCTGCAACGGGATGAGCAGCAGCACGAGGAGCACCATGACCCACAGCGACGGGTGCGAGAAGTCGACGACGATCGACTCGCCCGTAGCGGCCGCCCCGCCGAGCACGACCGCGAAGTAGACGACGAACACCCCGAGTGCCAGCAGCAGGCTCCGGCCGAGCCACCCCATCCGCAGCCGCCCGGCGACAGAGGAAAGCAGGCCGACGCCGCGGCCCTCGACGATGCGCGACGCGAGCAGGAGCGCGGGGATCATCAGGATCAGTGGCAGCACCAGTGCGAGGAAGAGCCACGGGCGGTCGAGGTCGAAGTACTGCACCGTCGTGAGCAGAACCTGCATCTCGGCTCCCCACCCCGGTACGAGCAGCGAGGCGACGACGAGCGGCACAATCAGGAGGAACAGGATCGCCACGTAGAGCGCCACTCCGACGATTCCGGTCACGAGCATCCGCCACCAGCGATACCTCGGTCGCAGGCGTGCCAGCCGGTGGTACGGGATCTCCTCGCCGCGCGGGGGCGCGGCCGGAGCGATGGCGGATGCGGGGGCGGCGGAGGCGTCCTCGTTCGAGCTCATGCTGCCATCCTCTCAACGATGCAGAGGTGCGCGACTCCGCGCCGTTCCGGACAATAGTCAGCATCTGCATGGCCGAAGTCACCATAATGGGGACATGACTGCTCCGCGCATCCTGGTCGTCGACGACGAACCCAACATCCGTGACCTGCTCTCGACGGGTCTCAGCTTCGCCGGATTCCAGGTGAAGACGGTGGCCAACGGCGCCGCCACGATCTCGGCCGTCCTCGAAGAGGAGCCGGACCTGATCATCCTCGACGTCATGCTCCCCGACATGAACGGGTTCAGCGTCACCAAGCGTCTCCGCGGCGCCGGGTTCACCGCTCCGATCCTGTTCCTCACGGCGAAGGACGGCACCGAAGACAAGATCGAGGGCCTCAACGCCGGCGGCGACGACTACGTCACCAAGCCGTTCAGCCTCGACGAGATCGTCGCGAGGGCGCAGGCGATCCTGCGGCGCACGATGCAGGCCGACGAGGAGTCGATCATCCGCGCCGGTGAGCTGTCGATGGATCAGGACACGCACGATGTCCACGTGGGCAAGGAGCCGATCGAGCTCAGCCCGACCGAATTCAAGCTGCTGCGCTACCTGATGCTCAATCCGAATCGCGTGCTGTCGAAGGCGCAGATCCTCGATCATGTCTGGGAGTACGACTTCAACGGCGATGCCGGCATCGTCGAGAGCTACATCTCGTACCTGCGTCGCAAGATCGACCCGCACACCGAAGAGTCGCTCATCCAGACCAAGCGCGGGTTCGGATACATGCTCAAGGTCGGCAAGTCGGTCTGACGACCGGCCACCGACCATCGGCGCCGCCTTGCGGCGCTGTGAACGCCTGAGGAGGACCGCATGGCGCACAAGCCCGACGCGGTCACCGCCTGGTGGCGTCGCATCAGCCTGCGCGCGAAGGTCACCGGCGTCACGGTGGCGGTGCTCGCTCTCGGTCTTCTCGTCGCGGGACTCGGAACCGTTCCGATCCTGCGCAACGCGCTCGTCGCCAACATCGATGCACAACTGCCCGCACTGGTCACCAGCGATCTGGTCGAGCGGTACTTCGACGCCACGACGGTCGACGGCGTCACGAGCTACGCCCCGCGTGAGGAGCAGCCGCGGGACTTCTCCTTCGCGATCTACGACGCGACAGGGGTTCTCCGTGCCACTGCGCGAGGCACATCGGGCCAGGCCCCGCTCTTCCCCTCCGAATACTCACTCGCCAAGGCGACCGCCGATACCGATCAGATTCCGATCGAGATCCCCGGCGCCGACGGCAGCGTCTTCCACGGGGCGGTCGCGGTGGTGGGGTCGGAGGGCGGTGCCCTGCGCATCCAACTGGTCGCGTTGCCGCTTGCGCCCGCCGACCGCATCATCAGCCAGTACTTCGGCATCTACATCACGATCGCGCTGATCACGATCCTCATCGCGGCGCTCCTCACCCGAGGGCTCGTCACGCTCACGTTCCGCCGGCTCGGGCAGGTGGAGGCGACGGCCATGTCCATCGCGGCAGGCGACTTCCGGCAGCGGTTGACCGACCTCGAACCGACCACCGAGGTCGGGCGTCTGAACACGGCGATCAACACGATGCTGGATCGCGTGGACGGCTCACTCGCGCAGCGCGACCGCAGCGTTCAGCACATGCGGCGATTCATCGGGGACGCGAGCCATGAGCTGCGCACGCCGTTGGTGAGCGTGCGCGGCTATGCAGAGCTCTATCGCATGGGGGCGATCAAGGGCGAGGAAGACACCGCCAGGGCCATGGAGCGCATCGAGAAGGAGGCCATCCGCATGGGCGTCCTGGTGGAAGACCTCCTCGCGCTCGCACGTCTGGACGAGGAGCGTGAGCCCGAGATCGTCGCGCTCGACCTGCGCCCGATCGCCCGGGACGCCGCACTCGATCTGCGCGCCGCAGCACCGGGCCGGACCGTGACGGTGATCGATCGCACGGTCGAGGCGATGTCGCCCATCCGCCTGCAGGACTCGGCTGCTCCGCAACCGGATCAGCCGACCGCGCCGCCCGCACGAGGACTCTCCCGCACCGCGCTTTCACGCCTGCGTCGTCGTCCGCGGCAGCCGGATCCGGCGCCCGCGATCGACTTCACCGAGATCCCCGACATCCCCGTGCGCACCCCGCCGATCGTTCTCGGCGAAGAGAACAAGGTGCGCCAGGTCGTGACGAACCTGCTGGGCAACGCCCGTCGCTTCTCCCCAGAGGACGGCTCGATCGAGATCGTCGTCGATTCGGACCGGGTACACGGCACCGGCAGCATCTCGATCGTGGACCACGGCGAGGGCATCCCCCCGCAGATCAGGGAGCAGATCTTCGAGCGCTTCTGGCGCGCCGACACCTCCCGCGCACGGGAGACCGGCGGTTCCGGCCTCGGGCTCGCGATCGTCGCGTCGATCATGAAGGCGCTGCACGGCGGCGTCGACGTCTCGGAGACTCCGGGCGGTGGAGCGACGTTCACGGTCACGCTTCCCCTCGCGCCCGCCCGCGCGACGCCCGAGCACCTTCTCGAGGACACCCAGCCCCTGGAACGGCTCGATCTGCCCTGACGGCTCTGCACGACCCGCCGTGGGGCGCGGTTCTGCACACCCGCCGTGTGCAGGTCGCTACGGGACGGAGGATGCGGGGGTGGTCCGCTTAGCGTCGGAACTCCAACAGAAGGAGTTCTCATGTCCGTCTTCACCGTCGACACCGAAGCCGTCCACGCCGCGCACGGGGCGACCAGAGCCACCATCGAACGGCTGCAGGCCGAGTCGGCCACGCTCATGTCGCAGTTGCGGCAGCTGCAGTCCTCGTGGGTCGGCAGCGCCTCCACTGCCTTCCAGGGCTGCGCGGAGCAGTGGCAGGGCGCTCAGCTCCATGTCGAACAGGTGCTCGATTCGATCGGCACCTCACTCGGATCGGCAGCCTCGCAGTACGCGGATGCCGACCAGTACTCGGCGAGCCTGTTTCGCTGAGCCCCGCCTGATACAAAACGCAGAACGCCCCCGGCCGGAGCCGGGGGCGTTCTGTCATGAGGGCTGGATCAGAAGTCCATGCCGCCCGACGGGTCACCCATCGGAGCAGCGGCCTTCTCGGGCTTGTCAGCCACGACGACCTCGGTGGTGAGGAAGAGAGCCGCGATCGAGGCTGCGTTCTGCAGCGCCGAGCGGGTCACCTTGGCCGGGTCGATGATTCCTGCAGCGAACATGTCGACGTACTCACCGGTAGCCGCGTTGAGGCCCTGGCCCGCGGGGAGCTCGGAGACCTTGTTCGCGACGACACCCGGCTCGAGGCCGGCGTTCAGCGCGATCTGCTTGAGCGGAGCCTCGATCGCCACGCGGACGATGTTCGCACCGGTCGCCTCGTCACCCGTCAGCGTCAGGCTGTCGAGAGCCTTGGTGCCGGACTGGATCAGCGCGACGCCACCGCCGGGGACGATGCCCTCTTCGACGGCTGCCTTCGCGTTGCGGACGGCGTCTTCGATGCGGTGCTTGCGCTCCTTGAGCTCGACCTCGGTGGCCGCGCCCGCCTTGATGACGGCGACGCCACCGGCGAGCTTCGCCAGACGCTCCTGCAGCTTCTCGCGGTCGTAGTCGCTGTCGGTGTTCTCGATCTCGCGACGGATCTGCGTGACGCGACCCTCGATCTGCTCCGCCTCGCCAGCACCCTCGACGATCGTGGTCTCGTCCTTGGTGACGATGACCTTGCGCGCACGGCCGAGCAGGTCGAGCGTGGCGTTCTCGAGCTTGAGGCCGACCTCTTCGGTGATGACCTGACCACCGGTGAGGATCGCGATGTCCTGCAGCTGCGCCTTGCGGCGGTCGCCGAAGCCGGGAGCCTTGACGGCAACCGACTTGAAGATGCCCTTGAGCTTGTTCAGCACGAGCGTCGCGAGAGCCTCGCCCTCGACGTCCTCGGCGATGATGACGAGCTCCTTGCCGTCCTGGATCACCTTGTCGACGATGGGCAGAAGGTCCTTGATGCTGGAGATCTTCTGGTTCGCGATGAGGATGTAGGCGTCCTCGAAGACGGCTTCCTGGCGCTCCGGGTCCGTGACGAAGTACGGGTTCAGGTAGCCCTTGTCGAAACGCATGCCCTCGGTGAGCTCGAGCTCGGTGCCGAACGTCTGCGACTCCTCGACGGTGACGACGCCTTCCTTGCCGACCTTGTCGATCGCCTCGGCGATGAGCTCGCCGATCGCCGGGTCTGCAGCGGAGATGGACGCCGTGGCGGCGATCTGCTCCTTGGAGTCGATCTCCTTGGCGCTCGACAGGAGCTCCTCGGTGATCGCGGCGACGGCCTTCTCGATGCCGCGCTTGAGCGAGATGGGGTCGGCGCCGGCTGCGACGTTGCGCAGGCCCTCGCGGACCAGAGCCTGTGCGAGGACCGTGGCGGTGGTGGTGCCGTCACCCGCGACGTCGTCGGTCTTCTTCGCGACCTCCTTGACGAGCTCCGCGCCGATCTTCTCGTACGGGTCGTCCAGCTCGATCTCCTTGGCGATGGAGACACCGTCGTTCGTGATCGTGGGAGCGCCCCACTTCTTCTCGAGGACGACGTTGCGACCGCGCGGGCCGAGGGTCACCTTGACCGCGTCGGCGAGGATGTTGAGGCCGCGCTCGAGGCCGCGGCGGGCCTCCTCATCGAAAGCAATGATCTTTGCCATGAGTTTTTTCGTCCCTCCTGGACGTAGACGTTGGGTTTAGCACTCAGAGTGTGAGAGTGCTAACGCCATTCTGGCACTCGACACCTTCGAGTGCAAGCCGCCGGAGGTGGGGCGCATCCGGACGTCAGGAGGCAGGAGCCTCATCCGGCGTCTCGGGCGCCGAGGTCGACCGATCGAGACCGATCACGACCGTGAACTGCTTCTGTCCGTCCTCCGTCTGACCGGAGTAGTAGTCGCTCTGCTGCACGGCCGCACCGCCGAGGAGATCCGCCAGGCCGACGGCTGCGAGCTCGTCCGCCTCTTCGACGTAGAACACGGTCGTGTTGGCGAAATCCTGACTGGAGCTGTCGCCCGCGAAGACGTTGTCGGCCGCCCAGCCGTTGTTGATGAGCGTGTCGCGCATACGCGTGTCGGCGCCCTCGTCGGGCGTGCCGTTCAGGATCATGACCGAGATGCTGGGGTCGACGATCCCCGTCTCCTCCGGCGTCGGAACAGCGCTCGGCGCCGCGTCAGGGAACAGCGAGACACGGCCCATGACCACCAGCGAGCCGAAGATGCCGGCGATGATGAGGACGAGTGCAGCCACGAACGACCAGAGCAGCACGACCCAGCCGTTCATCCCCGGCGCTTCGGCACGGTGTGCTCCCACCCGTCCGGACGTACGGGGAGCATCATCGAAGCGATCGCGGGTGGGCTTTGACACCCCTCGATGCTAGCGGCACCTTCCTGTCAATCCGTGTCGCCGCGGGGTTGGAGGTGCGCGCCGCCGGAGAGCGGCCCCGAAAAGGCTCAGCCGACGAAGCCGGGCAGCCGTGCCGTGCGCCGGTTCGCACGCGAATCGCGGATGCGGCGAAGGCGGCGTACCAGCATCGGATCGTATTCGAGAGCGGCTTCGGACTCGATCAGTCGTCCGAGCAGCTGGTAGTAGCGTGCCGCGCTCATCCCGAGCTGAGCGCGGATGATCTCTTCCTTCGCCCCGCTGTGGCGCGGCCATGCCGCTTCCAGGGCGAGGATCGCGCGATCGCGCTCCGTGAGATCTCCGAGCATGGCTCCAGGTTAGGACGCAACCGCCGGTGGTCCGGGTCGCCACTCCCACCATCGCCCGAGCGGATCCGCGGCCGCGCGCACCCGTCCGTCGAGTGCGACCACGAACCCCGGCCACCGATCCGCATCGACCGGCGGCTCCCATGCGTCGGTCACCGCAGGCGGATCAATGGTAATCCAGCGGGCGTCCGTGCGCGAGATCCTCGCGATCAGCGCTGTCCGCGCCTCCCGGGGGATGTGCACCAGCACCCCGGGAGTGGTGATGACGAGGGTCGCCTGCGGCGGTGCCGCCGACGCCAGCGCGTCGAGATGCGCGCTGGCGTCCCCCTCCACCAGGAGAGGAGGGGCGCCTGCCGCGATGTCGAGAGCAGCCTCGATGCGGCCCTCGCGTCCCGACTCCCCCGGCCACACCAGCCCGCGCAGCCACCGCCGGTCGCGTTCGTCGGCGGCATCGAGCGGTGCCAGGTCGATCCCGGCGCGCCACACCACCTCCGGCATCCGGAGCGCGGGGAGCGGACCGGCCACCCGGCTCTCGAGCACGACCGTCGAGACACCGTCGACCGGGTCGAGCGCGGCGCGGAGTTCCCCGTCCTCACCCGTGAAGCGATAGGAGTACCGATCGGGGTAGAGACAGAGTCCCGCGGACGCACCGATCTCGAGAAGCGCGATCGGCCCCTCGATCTCGGAGAGCACCGGCAGAAGTGCCGCGAGACGGAGCGGCTCGTTCGTCTGCAGCGTTCTCCGCTCACACTCGACGACGACCTCATCCGCATTCCGGAGCACGAAAGCACGCCACCGCGCGTAGGACTCGAGCGGGACGCCGAGCAGCCGGGTGACGGCGAACACCAGCGGCGGCTGGCGCCTCGTCTCCGGGATCCGGAGCAGGACGCGCCTCACCTCCTCATCCCCGGCGACCCCGGCGGCCCACTCGGCATAGAGCGCGCTCCGCCCCGGAGCCTCGTCACGGGCGAATCGCGCGTAGCGCTCCTGCACGGCATCCGTCATCCGTCCATTCTGACGCGCAGCGCCCGAGGCCTCGTCCGACGAGAGAGAATGGAGTCGACTGAGGAGGACACATGTCGTACAGCGTGGACAAGACCGAAGACGAATGGCGCCGCGAGCTCGGCGATGAGCAGTACGCCGTGCTGCGTCAGGCCGCGACCGAGCGCGCCTGGACGGGTGAGCTGCTCGATGAGGAGCGCGCAGGCCTCTACACCTGCGGGGCATGCAACGCGGAGCTCTTCAAGAGCGGCACCAAGTTCGACTCCGGGTGCGGCTGGCCGAGCTTCTACGAGTCGATCCGCCCCGATGCGGTCGAACTCATCGAGGACGACAGCCTGGGCATGGTGCGAACGGAGGTGCGCTGCGCCAACTGCGGCTCGCACCTCGGCCACGTGTTCCCCGACGGGTTCGGCACGCCGACGGGAGATCGCTACTGCATGAACTCGATCGCGATGAACTTCACCCCCGACGCCTCGTGAGCGCTCTCGACGCGGTCCGCGCGCGTCAGTCCTGGTCGAAGGTCGAGGAAACGGCGCCGAGCCGCGAAGAGCTGCTCACGTTCGTCGCCGCAGCCGGTCGCGTCGCGGATCACTCCTCGCTCCGCCCATGGCGGCTCATCGAACTGCGCGGAGCCGACCGCGAGGCGCTCGGCGCTGCCATCGCCAAGGCACAGGGAGACGCAGACCCGTCGTCGAAACCTCTGCGCGCGCCGCTGCTGATCGCGGTCGTCGCCAGCTACCGCAAGAGCGAGAAGGTTCCGCGGTGGGAGCAGGAGGCCGTCGCCTCCGGAGTCGCGCACACGCTGAGCCTGCTCCTCGATGAAGCCGGCTGGGGCGTCATCTGGCGCACGGGCCATTACACACGTGCGAAGGCCGTCGCCAAGGCCCATGGCCTCGACAAGAACGAGGAACTTCTCGGCTGGCTGTATGTGGGCGGCAAGCCTGAAGGGAAAAAGCCGGGCCGCCGCAAGGCCGTGGATGCCCGCAAGCTGATCACGCGGATGCCGAAGGCCGGGGCGAAGAAGGCGAAGAAGAAGTAGCGCGTCAGCGACGACGTCTGCGCGGAAGGGCGACGATCACGGACGCCACCGCGACGACGACCATGGCGACGACCTGCCAGAGCGCGGGCCCTGCTGCCGGAGGCCAGATCAGGTCGATCACGACCGACGTCACAAGCTGTCCGAGCACGGAGCCCAGCCCCATCAGGAGCACACCGGTATGCGCGACGATGAACGCGCCGAGCAGAATGTAGGCCGCTCCGAGGAACCCGCCCAGGTACAGCCACGGCTCGACCGGAAGGGCGTCGGGCATCCCACGGAAGGCGATGCTCGTCCCGGCCGCGAGCAGCAGGATGACGGTGCCGGTGATGAAGCTCATCAGAGTCGCGGCGAGCGGTGATTGCACACGCTGCGAAAGGCGACCGTTCGTGGCCGCCTGCCACGCGATTCCGACTCCGGCGGCGAACGGCAGCAGCAGCATCCACAGCGGGGCGGTGGCGAGCACGTCGCCCGACAACGAGATGCCGACCGCGGCGAGCGCGAGAACGCCGCCGGCGACCCGGCCGGGGGTGACCGCGACGACGCCCGCCGGACCGAACCCGATCCGATCGAGCACGAGTCCGTGCAGGGTCTGTCCCGCGACGACCCCGACGCTGAACAGCGAGACGCCGAGGACCCCTGCGGTCACCCCTTGAGTGGAAACGGTGAGGGCTCCGCACGCCCCGCCCAGCAGCATCCAGAACGGGATCTTGTGGTGTCGGATGCCGCTCCAGAGGCGTCCTACGCCGCGCCGGGCGGAGGGGATGCAGCAGATCACGGCGACCAGTGCGAGCAGGCCCACCGAGAACGAGAGGAGGCCCGCCACGATGCCGTCATCCACGCGCACCCCGAGAACACCGTTGATCCGGGCCTGGATCGCCGTCATGACGCCGATGGCGACAGCCCCGCCGAGTGCCAGGGGCGCGGGAAGTCGACGGGTTTCTGGCACCAGTCGACCCTATCGGAGCCGTGACTCACCGGGGCGTGACGGATGTCGGCGGCCGGGGCTACGCTGACGGCATGTGCGCGAGCTATGGTCTCGATCCCCGGTTCACCGATGCGGAAGTCCTCGCCGCCGCCGACGATGCGGTGCTCGAGGGACTGCGCGCCTGGGCGGAGGGAAATGCGGGCGAGACCATCCGCCCGACCGGGAAGAACCTCCGCAACCTCAACCCGCTGATCGTGCAGCCCGACGCCGCTCCGACTCTGGAACCGGCATGGTGGGGCTTCCTCGTGAACGGGGAGCCTGCGAAGTTCCCATCGATCAACACGCGATCGGAGCGCCTGCAGGAGCGCCCCGGCGGAGCGAAGTCGCGGGCCATCGTCCCGGCGACCAGCTGGTACGAGATGCAGAAGCCGTCGCGGCAATGGAACGAGTTCATCATCGACGACGGGTCGCTCTTCGGCATGGCGGCGGTCACGCAGCGGGGTCGCACCGCCGACGGCGAGTGGTACACGTGCTACTCGATCGTGATGCGCCCCGCTCCCGACCACCTCGTCGATCTGCACGATCGCATGCCGCTGCTCGTCCCGGCCTCGCTGAGTCATGATTGGCTGACGGCGCCGCCGTCGCGGGAGATCATCGACGAGGCGATCCTCGCTTCCGATGAGATGGCCGCACGCGTCCAGGCCCGTCCCCGTTCCTGAACCGGCCCATCCGCCGCGGGGAGGACACTCCCCTCTCGAGGACGGTACCTGGGGAGGACGCGCGGCAGCCCGACGCTCCGTAGCGTTGTCCTCATGATCACAGCAGAAGGCCTCACGAAGAGGTTCGGAGACAAGACGGCCGTCGATGACGTGTCGTTCACCGTCAAGCCGGGCAGCGTCACCGGCTTCCTCGGCCCGAACGGCGCCGGCAAGTCGACAACGATGCGCATGATCGTGGGCCTCGACCGGCCGACGTCCGGACGCGCCGAGATCGCCGGTCGTGAGTACCGCAAGCTTCGGGCGCCGCTCACCGAGGTCGGCGTGCTGCTCGATGCGAAAGCCGTGCACACCGGGCGGACGGCGCGCAATCACCTTCGGGCGATGGCGGCGACCCATGGGATTCCCTCCTCCCGCGTCGACGAGGTCATCGATCTCGCGGGCATCGGTTCGGTGGCTCGCAAGCGGGCCGGGAAGTTCTCGCTCGGAATGGGACAGCGTCTCGGCATCGCCTCGGCGCTGCTCGGCGATCCGCACACGCTCATCCTCGACGAGCCTGTCAACGGCCTCGACCCCGAAGGAGTCCGCTGGGTGCGTCAGTTCGTCCGGCATGCGGCATCCGAAGGACGCACCGTGCTCCTGTCGAGCCACCTGATGAGCGAGATGGCGCAGACCGCCGACCATGTCATCGTGATGGGTCGCGGCCGGGTGCTGGCGGATGCTCCGCTGGCCGAACTCGTGCGCTCCTGGACGCAGAACACGGTACGTGTGCGCACCCCGCGACCCACCGATCTCGCCGCGGTCGTCAGCGGCCCTGGCGTGGAGATCGTGAGTTCGGCTCCGGACCTCCTCGACATCGTGGGTCTCCCCGCCGCCCGCATCGGCGACCTCGCCGCGGACCGCGGCATCCCGCTGCACGAACTCACCCCGACCACCGGATCGCTCGAGGATGCCTACCTCGCCCTCACCGGCGATTCCGTCGAGTACCGCACCAAGGAGATCTCATGACCACGACACAGGCACCCGCGTCCGCGCGGCCGCGCGTCGACACCGGTCGACGGCTGACCTTCGTCCGCGCCCTGCGCGGCGAGTGGATCAAGCTCGCCACCCTGCGCTCGACGTGGTGGTCGATCGGGATCGCCGCGGCCCTCACCATCGGGATCTCCGTTCTGATCGCACAGGCGGTCGACATGCCGGGGTTCGAGCCGATCCAGGCCGTCGTCATGCCGATCCAGTTCACGATGCTGCTCGCCGGCATCATCGGCGCGATCTCCGTGACGGGCGAGTACTCGACCGGAATGATCCGCTCGACGCTCACGGCGAACCCGATCCGCGGGTCGGTGTTGGCGGCCAAGTCGACCGTGCTCGCGGTCTTCATGTTCCTGTCATCCCTGGTGATCTTCGGTCTCGCTGCCGTCGCGGTCTCGCTGATCGTGGCGCCGCGCGACCAGAGCATCGAGTGGTCGGACCCGGCTGCGTCGTTCCTGCCGATCGTCGTCTCCTCCCTCGCCATGGCGGTGTTTGCCCTGATCGGAGTCGCCTTCGGGTTCATCCTGCGTTCGGGGGCAGGAGCCATCGCGGCGACCGTCGGCGTCCTGTTCGTCCTGCCGATCGTGGCGAACTTCTTCTCGTTCGCCGGCGAGGCGTGGGCATGGGTCATCGAGGCGTCCGCCTACCTGCCGGTAGCCGCTGCGCAGAGCGCGATCCTGCCGAGCGACGGCGCGGCACTCGATGCCCCGGTGGCATTCCTGACCCTCGCTTGCTGGGTCGCCGGCGGAGCGCTCGTCGCCTGGGGCGTTCTGCGCACCCGCGACGCGTAAAGTCGGCCCCGTGAGCAGAACGCGAAGCCGCAGCGACTCGATCCGAGAGGACGAGGAGCTGCGGCTTCCGCGTGCGCCGGGACTCTTCCGGCGGTTCTGGGCACGTCATCCGCTGTTCGCCGACATCCTCCTGACGCTGTTCTGCCTGCTCCTCTCGCTCGCCCCGGCGGGTCGGTTGGCCGATGAGTCCGTCCCCGAATCCGCCTACATCGCGATCAACGTCGCCACGTTGGCGATGGTCATCATCGCCTGCAGCACACTCCTGTGGCGACGCCGGGCACCTCTCGCCCCTTTCGCCGCAGCGGTGATCCTGGGAACGGTCGGTTTGTTCACCGGGCTGTCCAGCGGCATCATCCTCCTGCTCGTCGCCTGTTACGGTCTCGCGGTCTACCGGTCGTCGCGTGCGGCCTGGACCTGCTACGGAATCGGTGCGGTGTGGTTCCTCCTGCTCAGCGGGATCCTGATGCTCACCGGTGTGGTCGTGATGCAGAACGGACTCGACACCGCACTCAGCTATATCGTGCTGGGTCTGATCGGCACACTCATCGGCGTCAACGTCGGCGGCCGCAAACGCTATCTGTCGGCCGTCATCGATCGCTCGCGACAGCTGCTCGTCGAGCGGGACCAGCAGGCGCAGCTCGCCGCCGCATCCGAGCGGGCGCGCATCGCTCGGGAGATGCACGACATCGTGTCCCATTCGCTGACGGTGATCGTGGCGCTTTCCGAGGGCGCCGCGGCGACGCCCGACCGCGAGCAGGCGCGCAGAGCGGCGGTCCACACGGCGGACACCGCTCGTGCGGCCCTGACCGAGATGCGATCGATGCTCGGTGTGCTGCGGGATGACGATTCTCCGCTGCCCCTGGCACCCATGAAGCCTGCGCCGCCGCGTGACACGGTCGAGGCGGCGCAGCGCGCCGGGTACCCTGCGACGCTCACGGTCGCGGGGCGCGCCGAGGTCTCCCCCGCCGTCGCCCATGCGATCGGACGGATCGTGCAGGAGGGCGTCACGAACGCGATGCGTCATGCCCCGACCGCGTCGGCGATCAGGGTGCGGCTGGACTACGCACCCGATTCCGTGACGATCGACATCGTCAACGACGGAGTTTCCGACGGCATCGGAACGGAAGGCTTCGGATTGCGCGGACTCGCCGAGCGCGCTGCTCACGTGCAGGGAAGCGTCGAGTCCGCGCCGTCCGAGGGGGGACGATGGGTTCTGCACGCTGTGCTGCCGACGAACGCGACGGCCCCCACCGCACAGAACGAATCGACGGAGGACGACGGATGACGGATGCGATCAGGGTGCTCCTGGTAGACGACCAGGAGCTGATCCGCGTCGGGTTCCGGATGGTGCTCGAAGCGGAGAGCGACATCGTCGTGGTCGGCGAGGCCGGCGATGGGCGTGCGGCGATCGCGCAGAGCGCTGCACTCGCCCCCGACCTCGTGCTCATGGACATCCGGATGCCGGAGCTGGACGGAATCGCCGCCACCGAGACCATCGTGCGCGATCGCCCCCAGACGAAGGTGCTCGTGCTGACCACGTTCGACCTCGACGAATACGCCTTCGGCGCCATCCGTGCCGGTGCGAGCGGGTTCCTCCTGAAAGACGCTCAGCGTCACGAGATGACCTCTGCCGTTCGCGCCGTACACCGTGGCGACGCCGCGCTCTCTCCTCGGATCACGCGGATGCTTCTCGAGCACGTGACCCCGCAGCTCAGCGCCTCGCCCTCCCCGACACCGGATGCCGCGGAGAGCGCGGCGCTGGACTCGCTCACCGATCGAGAGAGAGACGTGTTCCTCGCGATCGGGCGCGGACTGACCAACGCCGAGATCGCCCGCAGTCTCTACGTCGGCGAATCCACCGTGAAGACCCACGTCGGCCGGGTGCTGGCGAAGCTCCACGCACGCGACCGCATCCACGCCGTGATCCTGGCGCACAGACTCGGCCTCGTCGGAAACGAGACCTGAGGGTATCAGGCGCCGGCGGGGGTCCATTCCGAGACCCGATCGAGCAGCCCCACCTCGTCGGCGGAGAGTTCGAGGCGAGCACCCGCCAGAAGATCGGGCACCTGCGCGACCGTCCGAGCACTCGCGATCGGCGCAACCACCGTCGGCTGCGCCCGCAACCAGGCGAGTGACGTCGCGGCGATCGACGCGCCGTGGGCGTCGGCGATCTGGTCGAGCGCATCGATGACGCGCAGGCCCGCCTCGGTCGCGTACTTCGCGGCACCCTGTGCACGCGGGGAGTCCTGCCCCGCGACATCGGTCGAGCGGTACTTGCCGGTCAGGAATCCACTCGCCAGGGCGTAGTAAGGCACGAGCCCGAGTTCGAACTCCTCGGCGACCGGGATGATGGTGTCCTCGACCTCGTTGCGATGAACGAGGTTGTAGTGCGGCTGAACGGCGACCGGCGCAGCGACACCCGTGCGACGCGCGATCTCGATCCACTCTCTGATGCGTTCGGCGGAGTAGTTCGACACCGCCACGTGACGCACCAGGCCATCCTCGACGAGCTGTCCGAACGCGGCGACGGTCTCTTCCAGCGGAATCGTCTCATCGTCGAAGTGCGCGTAGTACAGGTCGATCTCATCGGCCCCGAGACGCCGGAGCGAGGCCTCGGCTGCCTTTCGCACATTCGTTCCGGAGAGGCCTCGGAACTGCGGGTGCTGGCTCACCTTCGTCGCGACGACGACGCCCGACGGCTTGCGGGATGCGAGCCACTCGCCGATGATCGTCTCACTCTCGCCACCCTCGTTCCCCGGCACCCAGGAGCTGTACGAATCGGCCGTGTCGATGAAGTCGCCACCCCCGTCGACGAATGCATCGAGCACGGCGAACGACGCATCGCGATCGGCTGTCCAGCCGAACACGTTGCCGCCGAGTGCGAGCGGGAGGACGTCAAGATCACTGGTGCCGATACGAGTCATGACGAAGACAACCGCTGATCGGGCTTCGCGCATTCCCGGATGACGTCATTTTTCGTGATCGGGCCGGGCGGAATGCTCGCTCTTCGGCGTCTCGCCCTCGTCGTAGATCTGGGAGGGGCGCCCGACGAGCCGCGTGTCCGGGGCGTGAGCGACCAGCGGATCTTTGCCGGGATAGTCGAATCGGGCGAGGACGCACCTCATCGCCTCGAGCCGAGCTCGTTTCTTGTCGTTCGACTTGATGACGATCCAGGGCTCGGTTGGCGTGTCCGTGTGAAAGAACATCGCTTCCTTCGCCGCTGTGTAGTCCGCCCAGCGGTCGATGCTGGCGACATCGGTGGGGCTCAGCTTCCACTGCTTGACGGGATCCTCGCCGCGGCGCCGGAACCGGCGCCGCTGCTCGGCCTCTCCCACCGAGAACCACAGCTTGATGAGGCGGATGCCCGAACCCACGATCATCCGCTCGAACTGCGGAGCGGTCTGCATGAATTCCTCGTACTCGGCTGACGAGCAGTACCCCATGACGCGTTCGACGCCGGCACGGTTGTACCAGGAGCGATCCATCATCACGATCTCGCCGCCCGAAGGCAGGTGTTCGATGTAGCGCTGGAAGTACCACTGCGTCCGCTCGGCATCAGTCGGCTTGTCGAGAGCGACGACCCGGGCGCCACGAGGGTTCAGGTGCTCCATGAAGCGCTTGATCGCCCCGCCCTTTCCCGCCGCATCCCGCCCTTCGAACAGGATGAGCAACCGCTCGGAAGAGTGCTTGATGTGGGACTGGAGCTTCAGGAGCTCGATCTGCAGCAGCCGCTTCTCTCGTTCATACTCCGCGGTGGAAAGCTTCTTCGTGTACGGGTAGTCGTGCTGCCACTCCGGCGTGACCGTCGCCGTATCGGGTGCGCTGCTCAAGATCTCGCCCTCTCAGTTGCTGTGCGGATCCCCGAAACCACGCAGGCAAGCGCAGGTGGCCGGAGCGGGGAGGCGGCCACCTGCGCGTCTTCTACCTGGCACGACCTAAAGCCCGCCAGGAAACCTGCCTGATGTGTAACATATCATTGACTGAGGCGATACATCGGAATGCGCTTTCAGCGTCGGCGCCCTGGCAGCAGCATGGGCACGGAGATTCGGTCTGTCAGCATGCGGCGACTATCGTTCTCGCATGGGCACGATCCAGTACGGCAACGGTGACGAGATCTACATCGAAGACCGCGCACTCGCGCATCTGAAGGTCGTCATCGCTACGAAGCTCCGACGCAATGAGAGCTTCACTCTGTCCTGGCGGCACCCCGAAGGGCAGCAGGTGGGACGATCGACGATCTGGCTGCACCCGTCGATACCGCTCCGCTTCACCTTCGACGAACCAGAGGCGCCGCAGTTGAACCCCCAGTGGATACAGGACCTGATGCAGTCCGCGAGTTCCACGGGCGGCATCAGCCTCATCGACGAGGTGCTGGACGCACCCGAGACCGCCGCTGAGGCCTGAATCCGCGGATCCCCACTCTCGTGAGGGATGAAGAGCCGACTACGGGACTCGAACCCGTAACCCCCGTATTACAAGTACGGTGCGCTACCAATTGCGCCAAGTCGGCGGATGCCACCAGCTTAGCGATGGCATCGACCCGGCTTCGACCTACGGGGTCGTGGTGGGCGAAGGCGTCGACGTCGCACGCGAGGCATCGCTCGCGACGCTGAGCACGAACTGCGAGAACTCGGCCGGGTCGTCCAGCGCCCCGACGTAGGCCTCGCCATTGGCGACGATCATCGGCGCTGCTGTCAGCACCAGGTCGTCGGAGCCGGCGAGCGGTCCGTCCAGGGCCCTGGTCGTCGCCTCCTTCGCCCAGCCGACGAAGTCGCCGTCTTCGATGCACGAGCGCACGGCCTTGGCGTTGTCGACGCCGACAGCACCGGCGAGGTTCGCGAGGTCCTCGTCGGAGAGGCCGTCGCTGCCGACCTCTGGCTGGTCGTCGAGCAGGTCATGGTTGAACGCGTAGAACTGTGCTGGCGAGTGCGTGGCGACGCACGCCGCAGCGGCAGCCGAGCGGAGCGAGTACTTGGTGCCGTTGGAGCTGGCAGTGAGCAGCGCGACCGGGTGATAGCTGACCGTGACCGCGTCCTCGCCGATCCAACCGGCGAGCTGGCGGGCGTTGGCGCGCTCGAACTCCCCGGCGTCGGGCGACAAGTAGTCGACGTACACATGGATGTCGACCTTTCCGGATGCCGTCGGTTCCGGCGTCGGGCTGGCCGATTCGCCGGCGTCGGTCGCATCGGGAGACGGGGTCTCCGGCACCGCGCCGGTTCCCGCGAACGACTCGAGGTCGGTGACGACGACGCCGTCCGACTCCATGCCGGTCGGCGTGAGCCGCGGCTTGGTCACCTGGGAGGACACCGCGAGAGTCACCGCTGTGCCGATCGCACCCACCGCGACGAGCGCCACCGCGCCGATGATGATCCGTCGCATGAGACGCGCCCTGGACTGCTGGGCGTGCACTCTCTGTGCCTTCTCCCGTACGACCTCGCGGGAATTGCGAGGCGTCGGGACGTTCGGCGTTTCGTCGCTCGACATCGTTCCTCTGTGAGTCTCAACGGGGGTCCGGGTTGGCCCCGACCGCCGCTCAGCGACGATCGCCGCTGCGCGCGGCCGAGTTCGATGGTAGTCAGTGAGGCTGAGAAATACCCAGGTACCGCCGTTCATGTCATACTGATCCCGACCCAATGACGGGTTACGGCGGGGTCACCCGCCGCTTCATCACTACGGATCGTCCGGCACGTACCTGCCGGTGAAGGAGAAAAGACAATGGCATCTGTGACTTTCGACGAGGCCACCCGCCTGTACCCCGGCGGAACCCGTCCGGCCGTCGACAAGCTGAACCTCGAGGTCGGTGACGGCGAATTCCTCGTCCTCGTCGGTCCCTCCGGCTGCGGCAAGTCCACGTCCCTCCGCATGTTGGCCGGCCTCGAAGAGGTCAACGCCGGCCGCATCCTCATCGGCGACCGCGACGTGACCGACGTCCCGCCGAAGGACCGCGACATCGCGATGGTCTTCCAGAACTACGCGCTGTACCCGCACATGACCGTCGCCGAGAACATGGGCTTCGCACTCAAGATCGCCGGCGTCGGCAAGGAAGAGCGCGCATCCCGTGTGCTCGAGGCCGCCAAGCTGCTCGACCTCGAGCCCTACCTGACCCGCAAGCCGAAGGCCCTCTCGGGTGGTCAGCGTCAGCGTGTCGCCATGGGGCGCGCGATCGTGCGTCAGCCGCAGGTGTTCCTCATGGACGAGCCGCTGTCGAACCTCGACGCCAAGCTCCGCGTGCAGACCCGTACGCAGATCGCTTCGCTGCAGCGTCGCCTCGGTGTCACCACCGTCTACGTCACCCACGACCAGACCGAAGCTCTGACCATGGGCGACCGCATCGCGGTTCTCAAGGACGGTCTGCTCCAGCAGGTCGGTTCGCCGCGTGACCTGTACGAGAAGCCGAACAACGTGTTCGTAGCCGGCTTCATCGGCTCGCCCGCGATGAACCTGTTCGCAGCCGACCTCACCGACGGCGGCGTTCAGTTCGGGTCCGAGACGGTCCCGCTCGACCGCGACACGGTCGGCCGTGCGAACGGCAGCCAGGTCACGGTCGGCGTGCGTCCCGAGGACATCACGGTCGGACCGGCCGACGGCAGGGGCCTTCCGGTCGTCGTCGACCTCGTCGAGGAACTCGGCGCCGACGGCTACCTCTACGGCCACACCGAGATCAACGGCAAGCGCAGCGACATCGTCGCCCGCGTCGACGGTCGCAGCCACCCGAACGCCGGCGAGACGGTCACGCTTGCTGCGAACCCGGGCCACGTGCACGCGTTCGACATCGAGTCCGGCGAGCGCCTGAACGACAAGCCGGTCGTCTCCGCCTGATCGGATCCACAGACGCGGCGCAGGCTGACTTCGGTCGCCTGCGCCGCGTCTCTTTTCTGTCTCACCTCGACCAGGGAGCATCATGCAGGATTCGCTGCGGATCACCGCCAGCAAGATCGATCCGGGGCTGCTGGCCCTCCCCTGGTCCACCACTCTGGCGAAGTGGCCCTCGGAGCACATCGTGTCGCTTCCGAAGGGCCTCTCCCGCCACCTCGTGCGCTTCGCGGACCTCTCCGGCCGGGTCATCGCCGTGAAGGAGACCACGGCGGAGATGGCCCAGCGCGAGTACGACATGCTCGGCAACCTCGCCCGCCTCGATGTGCCCTGCGTCGACCGGGTCGCGGTGATCGCCGGGCGCACGGATTCCGACGGGGAGGCCCTCCCAGCCGCCCTGGTCACCTCTCACCTGCGCTTCTCGATGCCCTATCGCGCCCTGTTCACTCGGGTCCTGCGCCCCGACACCGCAAACCGACTCGTCGATGCCCTGGCCCTGCTCCTGGTGCGACTGCACAACGTCGGCTTCTACTGGGGCGACGTCTCCCTGTCGAACACGCTCTTCCGCCGCGATGCGGGAGCGTTCGCCGCGTACCTGGTCGATGCGGAGACGGGCGAGCTGCACGAGGAGGGGCTGACCGACGGGCAGCGCGCCTACGATCTCGACCTGGCCCGTACGAACATCGCCGGCGAGATCATGGACCTCGCCGCAGGCGGCCGCCTCGAACACGGTGTGGATGCGGTGGCGATCGCCGACGGCATCGTCTCGTCGTACCGATCGCTGTGGGCCGAACTCACCGCCCAGGAGTCCTTCTCGGCGGCGGAGACCTGGCGCATCACAGAGCGGGTCGAGCGCCTCAACGCCCTGGGGTTCGACATCGACGAGATGTCCATGTCGACGACCGCGGACGGCACCGTCGTCGAGATCCAGCCGAAGGTGGTGGATGCCGGTCACCATCAGCGCCGCCTGATCCGCCTGACCGGTCTGGACGTGGAGGAGAACCAGGCGCGGCGACTGCTGAACGACCTCGACGAGTTCCGAGCCCGTTCGACGAAGCAGTGGGCCGACGAGGAGATGTACGCGCACGAGTGGCTCACCCGCGTCTTCGAGCCGGTGGTGCGCGCGATCCCGTACGAGCTACGAGCGAAGCTCGAGCCCGCCGAGGTCTTCCACCAGGTGCTCGAGCATCGCTGGTACCTCTCGCAGGCGCAGGGGCGCTCGGTGCCGCTCGCCGAGGTGCTGACCAGCTACATCAACGAGGTGCTGCGACACCGGCGCGACGAGGCGACCATCATGGGTCCGCCGACCGAGACGATGAGCCTGCCGGTCGTCACCGGCGCGACGCCGGTGGCCGATGATGACGAGGACATCGACTGGCGCGACCTGGTCTGATGCCCGGACGGGCGCCGAGCATCGTGGCGTCAGTAGCCGACGGTGAACCGCTCGCGGTGGTGATTGCCCTGCTCGACCTCGTCCACCACGGCGATCGCGAAGTCCGCGCCCGAGATGAAGGACTTGCCGTCGGCGTCACGGACGAGCACGTCGCCACCGTCGCGGTAGTGCCCTGTGCGCTCGCCTTCGGCCCACGGACCGAACACCTCGGCGGGATGGATGAAGAACCAGTCGAGGCCGGCATCCGTCGCCTCCAGGAGGGCGAGGGAGTCGATGCCGACCTGCGCCTCGTGCTTGTACTCCTCGGGGAAGTCCTGGTCGAAAAGACGGGGCCCGCCGGGGGCCACCAGGCTGCCACCTGCTCCGCCGACGACACCGAGACGCGTCTCCGTGCCTGCGAGCCGGTCGACGACGTTCGACAGCGCGTCGAGCGCACGGTCCTCCATGTCGCCGCGAGGCGAGAGGGCCGATACGACGGCGTCGGCGCCGACGAACGCTTCCGCGAGAGGACCGAGGTCGAGGGCGGAGCCCTGCAGATACGCGGCTCCCGCCACCGGGTCGGTGGGCTCGGAGCGGGAGATCGCGATCACCGCGTGGCCGCGACTCACCGCCTCGCTGACGATGTGACGACCGGCGTAGCCGGTCCCTCCGAGCACGATGATGCGAGCCATGATCTGCCTTCCCTCGGACGGTCTAGTTCTTCGCGGCGCGGAGCGACGCGACCTGGTAGAGCGCGACCGATGTCGCGATGCCGGCGTTCAGCGATTCGGTGGCCGCGGAGATCGGAATCGAGACGATCTGATCGCAGGTCTCGGAGACCAGTCGGGACAAGCCCTTGCCCTCCGAGCCGACCACGATCACGACAGGGCGATCAGCCAGCTGGAGGTCCGGGAGCGACACATCGCCGTCGCCGTCGAGGCCGAGCACGAACACGCCCTGCTTCTTGAACTCCTTGAGCTGCGTGGTGAGGTTGGTCGCCAACGCCACGGGGGTCCGTGCGACGGCTCCCGCACTCGTCTTCCACGCCGCCGAGTTCACGCCGGCCGAGCGGCGCTGCGGGAGGATGATGCCGTGGCCGCCGAACGCCGCGGTGGAGCGGATGATCGCGCCCAGGTTCCGGGGGTCGGTGATGCCGTCGAGCGCCACGAACAGCGGGACCTCGCCTTTGTCGATGACCTGCTCGAGCAGATCCTGCGGGTGTGCGTAGTCGTACGGCGGCACCTTGATCGCGACGCCCTGGTGCACACCGTCGAAGCCGGCCATGCGGTCGAGCTCCGGACGGGTGACCTCCATCACGGGGATCCCGCGATTCGTGGCGATCGCCAGCATCTCCTTGACACGGTCGTCCATCTCGACGCGCTGCGCGATGTAGAACGCCGTCGCCGGGATCTTGGCGCGCAGTGCCTCGAGGACGGAGTTGCGACCGGTGACGTTCTCGGTGTCGTCTCCTGCCTTGGCCTTCGGCGCACGGTTCGAGCCGCCACCGGATCCCGGACGACTGCCGCCGGGACGCCCCTTGCCACCGGATGCGGCGTAGCGCTCGGCTGCGGCCTTGCGCTTGCCTGCGGGGTGCCAGGCGCGATCCTCCGCCTTCGGGGTCGGTCCCCGACCCTCGAGCGCCTTGCGTCCGAGTCCGCCGGTGCCCTTGGTCGGGCCCTTCTTGTTTCCCTTGTTCGCGCCGGGGCGCTGTGGCTTAACCATCGATACTCCAATGAGTTCCGGCCGGAGTGTCCTCCAGCGTGATTCCTGCGGCGGCGATCGCATCTCGGATACGATCCGCCGCCGCCCAGTCCTTGTCAGCGCGCGCCTGAGCGCGCTGGGTGATCATCGTCTGGACGAGTGCATCCAGAGCGGATGTCGACGCGCCGCCCTTCGTGGATGGCGTCGGGGTCAGTCCGAGGACGGACGTCATCGCCAAGACGGCACGGGCGGAATCCCGCGCTGCGTCGGTGTCGCCGGCGTCGAGCGCGGAGTTTCCCGCACGCACCGTCTCGTGCACGACGGCGAGTGCCTGCGGCACACCGAGGTCGTCGTCCATCGCCGCGGTGAACGCCGGCGGGAGGCTCTGCGAGGCGAACTCTCCCCATCCACCCTCAACCGCACGGAACGCGCGCTGCAGGAACGACTCGATCCGGCTCAGCGCCGCTTCGGCCTCGGTCCAGGATGACTCACCGAGGTCGAGGCTCGAACGGTAGTGCGCTGCAGCGAGTGCGTAGCGCACCACCAGCGCGTCATGCGCGGCCAGGACATCTGCTGCCAGCGTGAAGTTGCCGAGCGACTTGGACATCTTCTGCCCGTCGACGGTCACGAGCCCGTTGTGCACCCAGTACCGGGCGAAGCCGTCGCCCGCGGCCGTCGACTGCGCCAGTTCGTTCTCATGGTGCGGGAAGCGGAGGTCCAGCCCACCGCCGTGGATGTCGAATTCGGCACCGAGGTACCGCTTCGACATCGCCGAGCACTCGATGTGCCACCCCGGTCGGCCCGCGCCCCACGGCGACGCCCACGTCGCGTCTGCCGGCTCGTCCGGCTTCGTGCCCTTCCAGAGGGCGAAGTCCTGCGGGTTCCGCTTGCCTCGGGGGTCAGCATCCTCGGCCGCCTCCATGGCGTCGAGGGACTGATGCGTCAGTGAGCCGTAGTCGGACCACGACCGCACGTCGAAGTACACGTCCCCCGAGCCGTCGGGGGCGGGGTAGGCATGTCCGCGCTCGATGAGCAGCGCGATCAGCTCCTGCATCTGAGGAACGGACGCCGTGGCTCGCGGCTCGTACGTCGGGGGGAGGATGCCGATGCCGGCATACGCCGCGGTGAACTCCCTCTCCATCCGGTATGCGAGCGCCCACCACGGCTCGGCATCCGTCGCGTTGGCGAGCACCTTGTCGTCGATGTCGGTGACGTTGCGCACGAATGTGACCCGACCGTACCGATGCTCGAGCCAGCGACGCAGGAGATCGAAGCTCAGAGCCGCTCTGACGTGGCCGATGTGGGGCCCGGACTGCACCGTGGGTCCGCACACGTACATCGTGATGTTCTCGGGGTCGAGAGGCACGAAGTCGCGCAGCAACTGTGCGCGGGTGTCGTAGAGGCGGAGGGTCACCGGTCAAGCCTACTCGGCGACTGCTGAGCGCCCGCCCCGTGCCGACGATTCACCGAGGTTGTGACGTTCTGCCGACGGATCAGGGGTATCTTCTCCGACGATCGTCACATGCTCCGCGGAACGTCGGGCACGACCGCCGCGATGGCGGTGACAGCGATGCCCTCGCCGCGTCCGGAGAAACCGAGCCCGTCGGTCGTCGTGGCCGTGACCGACACGGGGGCACCCAGGATCGCGGACAGCACCGCCTCCGCTTCGTGCCGACGAGGGCTGAAACGCGGCCGGTTCCCCTGCAACTGCACGGACACGTTGCCGATCACGAAACCGGCCTCGGCGAGCAGCGCACGCGTGCGAGCGAGGAAGACGTCGGCGTGTGCGCCGGCGTACTCGGGGTGGGAAGTGCCGAAGTGTTCGCCGATGTCGCCGAGGCCCGCCGCCCCCAGGAGCGCGTCGACGATCGCGTGGGCGACCGCATCGCCGTCCGAATGCCCGGAGAGCGGCCGCTCTCCCGGCCACTCGAGGCCGGCGAGCCAGAGGCTCCCGTCGCCACCGAAGGCATGGACGTCGGTGCCGATTCCGACGCGAGGAATGCCGGGGATGTCCACCGAGGAGTCCGGGCGCGCCACCGGAGCCGATGCTTCCAGCAGGTGCCGCGCCCGTTCCAGGTCGCCCGGAGTCGTGATCTTGAACGCGCGGGCGGACCCGTCGATGTGCCGCACCCGGTATCCGGCGGCCGCGAACAGGGCCGCATCGTCGGTGTATTCGATCCCGTCGGCCCGCGCGGCTTCGTAGGCCGCTTCGAGCTCTGCGCGCGGGAAGCCCTGGGGCGTCTGCGCGGCAGCCAGCTCGGAACGGTCCACGGCCGAGACCACGGCGCCCTCCGCCACCTTCTTGAGGGTGTCGACCACGGGCAGCACGGGGATCACGCCTTCCCCCGGCACGACAGCCCGAGCGACCGCATCGATCTGCGCCGGAGGAGTCAGGGCGCGAGCCGCGTCGTGCACGAGAACCGTCTTCACATCGCCCCAGAGCGCGGCGAGACCGGCAGCGACGGACTGCTGTCTGGTCGCGCCACCGGGCACGACACGTCCGAGGTCGCGCCGGTCCCCTGCCGCCGCGTCCAGCTCCGCCAGCGCATCCCCCTCGTGTCCGGCCGGGGCGACGACGACGACCTGAGCAGGTGCTGCGGCGAAGACGCCGTCGAGCGCGTGGCGGAGGATCGAGTGCGCGTCGATTCCGACGAGGGCCTTCGGCGCCCCCGCATCCAGTCGGGTGCCGGAACCGGCGGCGACGACGATGATCGCGGTGTCGGGTACGGGAAGCAGAGTCACCGTCTCACGCTACCGCGTGGCAGGAACGACGAAGGGGCGGATGCCGAAGCATCCGCCCCTTCGCAGAGAACTCAGGAGGCGAGGACCTCGTCGAGCAGTGCGCCCGCCTTGTCCTCGTCGGTCTTCTCCGCGAGCGCGAGCTCGGAGATGAGGATCTGACGAGCCTTCGCCAGCATCCGCTTCTCCCCCGCGGACAGGCCGCGGTCCTGGTCGCGGCGCCACAGGTCGCGGACGACCTCGCTCACCTTGATGACGTCGCCCGAGGCGAGCTTCTCGAGGTTCGCCTTGTACCGACGAGACCAGTTGGTGGGCTCTTCGGTGAAGGGTGCTCGCAGCACCTCGAAGACATGATCGAGACCTTCTTTTCCGATCACGTCACGAACGCCGACCAGGTCGACATTCTCCGCAGGGACCTCGATGATGAGATCGCCCTGGGTGACGTTGAGCTTCAGATATTTCTTCGCCTCACCCTTGATGATGCGCTCCTTGACCTCGATGATGGTCGCAGCGCCATGGTGGGGATAGACGACGGTTTCGCCAACCTCAAAAAGCATAAAAACGTGTCCTTTCGGCAACCTCAAGGATACCACAGGGGAGATGCGCTAAGGTTCGCGCCCCCTGGGCCCCGGGGCCGTCGCGACTTACCCATAGAATGGATGCGGACATCCCGCCGGACCTCAGGAGGACCCGTGAAATCGCGCCTTGTTGCGTCTGCTGCGCTCAGCGCTCTCGTTCTGTTCGGCGCCACCGGGTGCACATTCATCACTCCTCAGTCCACCAAGACCGAGTACGCGGCGTCCGACGGAGTGAACATCTCCGACGCCGACGGCCCGATCGATGTGCGCAACGCCCTCGTCATCGCCACCGACGACGGCTCGGTCGGCAACTTCATCGCCGGCATCGTCAACCCGACCGATGAGAGCGCCACGCTCACCATCGCGCTCGCAGACAGCGAGCCGTTCACCGTCACCGTTCCGGCGGGTGGCACGGTGAGCCTCGGCGCCGACGAGGAGCCGCTGCGCATCGTCGGCCTCGACACCATGCCCGGTGCGACCGTCGAGATCCACTTCCAGTCGGGCGACTCCACGGGCGTCAAGGCCGAGGTCCCGGTGCTCGACGGCTCGCTCCCCTACTACGCAGACCTGGTCCCCTCAGAGTCGGTACCCACTCCGACCCCGATGCCGACCGACACGGCAGCTCCGGCGCCGGCGGACTGATCCCCGCACGGAACACGCAAGAGGCCGGCACCCCGCGGGGTGCCGGCCTCTTCGGCGTTCAGCCCTCGAAGCGGTATCCGAGACCCCGCACGGTGACAAGCATCACGGGTTCGCTCGGGTTCTCCTCGATGCGGGAGCGGATGCGCTTGATATGCACGTCGAGCGTCTTGGTGTCGCCGAAGTAGTCGCTCCCCCACACCCGATCGATCAGCTGACCGCGCGTGAGCACTCGTCCCGAGTTGCGCATCAGGACCTCGAGCAGCTCGAACTCCTTCAGGGGCATGTTGATCTGCTCGCCGGCGACCGAGACGGTGTGCCGGTCGATGTCGAGCGAGACCCTGCCCCCATCGAGCACACGCTCGTCGAGTTCGCTGTCGGCCTGCACGACCCGCCGCAGCACGGCGCGCATGCGGGCGAGCAGCTCGCGGGACGAGTAGGGCTTCGTGATGTAGTCGTCCGCCCCGAGCTCGAGTCCCACCACGATGTCGACCTCGGAGTCCTTGGCCGTCAGCATGATGATCGGCACCGCCGAGGTCGAGCGGATCTGCCGGCATACCTCGGTGCCGGGCATCCCGGGCAGCATCAGGTCGAGCAGCACGATGTCGGCGCCCCGCTCCCGGAAAGCCGCAAGCGCGCCGGGGCCGTCCTCCGCGATCTCCACCTCGTACCCCTCACGTCGCAGCAGGTACGCGAGCGGGTCGGCGAGGTCGGGCTCGTCTTCGACGAGAAGGATTCGGGTCATGCTCTCTCTCCGTTTCGAACGCGCGCGGATGCCGCAGCCTTGGCCGCTTTGCGCGCACGCTTCTTCTTGCTCTTCTTGCCCGTATCGGCGTGGTCGGGGGCATCGATCCGAGGAAGTCGGATCGTGAAGGTGGACCCTCGTCCGGGGCGCGACCACAGCCGCACCTCCCCGCCGTGGCGCTGCGTGGCGTGCTTGACGATGGAGAGCCCAAGTCCGGTGCCGCCCGTGCGGCGGGAGCGGGCCTCATCAGCCCGGTAGAAACGCTCGAAGATGCGCTCCCGATCGGCCTCGGCGATGCCGATGCCCTGGTCGGAGACGGCGATCTCGACCACGCCGTCCTCCGCCCGGACGCCGACCCCCACGCGCGAACCGCGGGGTGAGTACACGATGGCGTTCGCGATCAGATTGCCGACGGCCTCGATCAGGATCTGCGCGTCACCACGCACCCATACGCCGCGGTCGCCTCCCCTGGCGAGCTCCACGCCCGCGGAGTCGGCCTGAACGACATGAGCCTCGATGGAGGCGGCGATGACCTCGTCGATCGCGACGGGGCCCACCTTGGTCAGACCGTCTTCCGCCTGGAGCCGGGAGAGGCTCATGATGCGTCCGGTGAGCTGGCCGAGCCGTCCTGCCTCTGCCGAGATCCGAGCGGCGAAGATGCGCACCTGCGCCGGGTCATCGGCTGCGGACTCGATCGCTTCGGCGAGAAGGCTCACCGCGCCCACCGGTGTCTTCAGCTCGTGGCTCGTGTTCGCGACGAAGTCCCGACGCATCTGATCGAGCCGTTCCTGCTCCGTGACGTCGCGGATGATCAACAGGACCAGGCGGCTGCCGATCGCACTGGCACGAGCAGAGACGAGTCGCGGATCGAGGCTCAGTCCGCCTCGCGTGATGCGCATCGACTCGGTGGCCGTGCCGCCGGCCGTCCTGATCCCGCGCACCAGCTGACGCAGCTCCGGGTTGTCGAGCGTCGAGCCGACCTCGATCCCGAACCGGCTCGCGGCGTCCGATGCCGCGAGCACCAGCCCGGACGTGTCGACCACTCCGGCCGCGTCGTCCATGCTGTGCAGCACATCGGTGATCCCGGACGGAAGCGCCAGCGACGTCTCCTCCTGAACCCGGGCCCGCGCCCGATAGGCCCACACCACGAGCAGAGAGAGGCCCACGCCGATCACCAGCCCGATGGCGAGCGAAGACAGCGCGAGCTGCGGCAAGGTCATGTCATAAGCGTAGAGTGCGTTCACCGTCCGTCCGGCGGGTTTCCGCGCCCTGGCGGGAAGAGGAGAAGTACTATTCACGTGCTGGGCACCGTTCGTTAACCTTCGAAGCAGACAATCGCTTCGGGCTTGTGCGGGAGCACAGACCTGCTCCTGTGCGGACGACCCGCCTTCTCGCGCTGACTCAGCCGAGATCCGAATGAAAGGTTGCGCCCCAACATGCGCGAAGTCTTCCACCAGTCCCTCGAGGACCTCCAGAACCGCCTCGTCGAGATCGCCGACCTCGTCACGGTCTCAATCGATAAGGCCACCAGGGCTTTCGCCACCAGCGACGTGGCCCTGGCCGAAGAGGTCATCGCCGATGACGCGAAGATCGACGAGCTGGCCGTCGCCCTCGACGAGCAGGCCATCGAGATCCTCGCCCGCCAGCAGCCGGTCGCCCGCGACCTGCGCATCGTCGTCACGGCACTGCGCGTGAGCGCCTCGCTCGAGCGCATGGGCGACATGTCCGAGCACATCGCCCAGCTCGCCCGACTCCGCTTCCCCGAGCGCGCCATCCCGAAGGGCCTCAAGGGCACCTTCGTGAAGATGGGCGAGCTCGACGTCGAGATCTCCCGCACCCTGTCGGAACTGCTGCGCACCGGCGACCTGCGCTTCGCCGACACCATCCGCAATGCGGACGACGACGTCGACGAGCTGCACGCCAACGTCTTCGAGAAGGTGCTCAGCGACAACTGGAAGGGTGAGGCGACGGCGACCGTCGACGCCACCCTCGCCAGCCGCTACCACGAGCGCTTCGCCGACCACGCGGTCGCCGTCGCCAAGAAGATGGTCTATCTCGCGACCGGCGACTGGGCCGTCGAGGAGGAGGACATCCGCCTCGCCGTCGAACAGCAGGAACTCGGGCAGCAGGAGCTCGGGCACGCCTGACCCGCCGCGCGAGACCCCGTTTTCACGACGAAACCCCGTGCTGCAGACATCTGCAGCACGGGGTTTCGTCGTGTTCCCCGGGTTTCGGGCTCTTACTTCTTGCCCTGGGCCGCGACGGCTGCGGCACCGGCGGCAGCGGCCTCCGGGTCGAGGTAGCGACCCGGGCCAGTGGGCACGTTGTTCTCGTCCAGCTCGTAGACCAGCGGGATGCCGGTCGGGATGTTCAGCTCGGCGATGTCGTCGTCGCTGATGCCCTCGAGGTGCTTCACGAGACCTCGCAGCGAGTTGCCGTGCGCCGTGACGAGCACGGTCTTACCGGCCTCGAGGTCGGGGACGATCGCGCTCTCCCAGTACGGCAGCAGACGGTCGATGACGAGCTTGAGCGACTCGGTGCGCGGCACCTCGCCGTCGATGCCGGCGTAGCGGACGTCGTTCACCTGGCTGAACTCGCTCTCATCGTCGAGCACGGGCGGCGGCACGTCGAACGAGCGGCGCCAGAGCTGGAACTGCTCGGGACCGAACTCCTCGAGCGTCTGCGCCTTGTCCTTGCCCTGCAGCGCACCGTAGTGGCGCTCGTTGAGCCGCCAGGAGCGCGTCACCGGGATCCACAGACGGTCGGCGGCATCGAGCGCGATGTTCGCCGTCTGGATGGCACGGCTCAGCAGGGACGTGTGCAGCACGTCGGGGAGGATGCCGGTCTCGGCGAGGAGTTCTCCGCCTCGACGCGCCTCCTTCTGGCCCTGCTCGTTGAGGCGGACGTCCACCCAACCGGTGAACAGATTCAGTTCGTTCCATTCACTCCGGCCGTGGCGGAGCAGGATGAGGGTGCGCGTCGCAGTCATGTCGCCAGTTTATCCGGGCGCGGGCCGGCGCTCGATTCGGATGCTGGGAGGATGGAGACATGGCGTCATCTCCCCTCGGTCGGCCAACCCGTGGCACCACGGGGACGAACCGGCTGCGGCGCAACGACCGCTGGATCGCCGCGAGCGATGCCCTGCGCCGGGCATCCGACCCACTGGTCATCGATCTGGGCTACGGCGCCAGCGGCGTCACGGCATTCGAGCTCGCCACGCGCCTGATCCGGGTGCGCGACGACGTCGAGGTGCGCGGCCTCGAGATCGACCCCGCGCGCGTCGCCACCGCCGATGCTCAGCTCGCCGAGGTCCGAGCCGGACGGACGCCCTTCGCGTCCGATCTCCCCGTCTCGTTCACGCGAGGCGGTTTCGAGGTCCCGCTCCCCGGCGGACGGCGAGCCGCGGTGATCCGCGCGATGAACGTGCTGCGCCAGTACGACGAGCAGGACGTCCCGGACGCCTGGGCCCGCATGGCCTCACGCCTGGCGCCGGACGGCCTGCTGTTCGAGGGGACCTGTGATGAGATCGGCCGCGTCTCGAGCTGGATCGACGTCGACGCGCACGCCGTGCCGCTGCGCTTCACGATCTCCCTGCGCCTGGCCGATCTCGAGTGGCCGAGCATCGTCGCGGAACGCCTGCCGAAGGCGCTCATCCACCGCAACGTCCCGGGGGAACGGATCCACGCGCTGCTGGTCGATCTCGACCGCGAGTGGGAGCGGGCTGCGCCCCTGTCGACGTTCGGCGCCACGCAGCGTTTCCTCGCCGCAGTGAGCGCTCTTCGCGCGCAGGGGTGGCCGGTGCTCGGCGGCCGGACGCGCTGGCGGCTGGGCGAGCTCACGCTGCCCTGGGCGGCCGTCGCTCCCCTCGCGGACTGAGGTCAGCTGCCGACGCCGGTGCTGCGCGGGTCGGGCGCAGACGGACGACGAGACAGCCGCGTGAGGCGCGGGATGTCTGCCATGGCACCGGCATCCGCCGGCACGATCACCTGTTGGGACGCTGCGATATCGATGCCGTCAGCACGCACCACGAGATCGCCGACCGGTGCGCGACGGGACAGGATGGCGAGCGCGATCGGCCCGTCTTCATGGTGCCGGGCCACCGAAGTGATGTGCCCGACCTCGTCGTCACCCGCGAACACCGCGGCTCCGGGCTCAGGCAGCACGGCGTCGCTGCCGTCGAGGTGGAGCGCTGCCAGACGGCGCGGAGGGTGTCCGAGGTTGTGCACCTTGGCGACGGTCTCCTGCCCGCGGTAGCAGCCCTTGTTCAGGTGCACGGCGCTGCGGATCCAGTCGGACTCGTGCGGCAGCGAGCGCTCGTCGACCTCGGCGCTCCACCGCGGACGCCAGGCGGCGATGCGCAGCGCCTCGGAGGCAAGGAGTCCCGCGAGGGCATCGCGGTCGATCGACGTGGCGAGCGCGTCCGCTGCGTCGGCGCTCAGGATCGCGACGCGCCACGCGTAGTCCGCCGCGGGATGCTCGGCGACCTCGGCGTACTGATGCCCTCCGCTGCTGATCCGCTGCCACGGATCCGCCCAGATCAGAGGGCTGCCGTTCGGCGCGAACGCTGCCGCGGATGCCGTCGGCGCCACCGCGCCCCCGTCGATGTAGCCGATCAGCGTGAGGTCGGGCCGCACATCGACCGTTGCCTGCGTGCGGAACTTCATGCGGGTCAGCCAGCCGGCGAGCGCCTCGGCGTCACCGGCATCGGCGAGAAGCCAGGTGGATGTGCCGTCGTCGAGGACACCGGCCGCGTGCTCGACGCGCCCCTGCGGGTCGAGCACCAGCAGCTCCGTGCTCTCGCCGGGGGCCAGATGGCCCACCGACTGCGAGGTGATCGAGTCGAGCCAGGTCAGCCGCTCGGGTCCCGAGACCTCGATGACCGTCCGGTCGCGGAGAGGAGCGAGGGCCGCACCGTCGGCGAGTCGCCGCTGCTCGCGGAAGGCATCACCGAAGTGCATGATCCGGTCGCCGTCAGACACGACGCCGTCGAGCTCGCCGAAGCCCGGCATCTCAGACCTTGGCCAGTCGCGCCGAGGCGTGCGAGCGGAGCGGGGTGCCGAGCGCTGCGACATCCCATGCCCACAGCAGGTGGCCGTCGACCAGGCCGTACATGCGGGACGAGGCGGTGTGCACCTTCGCGCCGGCGCTGCGGACGACGGCATCCGTGCCGATGTCGACGCGCGGTCCGTTGATCTCACCGATGTAGAGCTCGAGCGCGCCGTCGGAGTGCGCGACCGACACCTCGATCGGGAATCCGCCGCTGGGAGCGCGCAGCTCTTCGACGTCGTCGACGGTGCGCGTGACGGCGGGAGCCAGGGGCGGGAGCAGTGCGGGCCCCGGATCCGCCGATGCGGCAGGGCGGGCGAGCCGCCAGAAGCCGGTCTCGGCGAGGAGAGCGGTGGCCGGTGCGCCGTCTTCCGAGAGGAACGTCGCGGTACCCGAATAGTTGAGGAACGGGCCGCCGTCGTGGCTGAAGCTGACCCGGTGTGTGAACTCGCCCTGCAGACGTTCGTCACCCACCGGATAGTCGATGACGCCCGTGCCCTCCCACACGCCGATCAACCACGCGAGCGGGGCGAGGTCGGCGGGAAGGTCGGTGGGGAGTTCGATCACGATCGCGTCAGCGCTGGCCGCGGAAGAGGTTGCGCAGCACCACTGCCGAGACGAAGACGATAGCGAGGCTCGCGAGGCCCAGCAGGCCGATGAAGAAGATTTCGAGCGCCATGAGGTCCATGTACTCCACCTTACCGCGCCGCGCCGGCGTCAGGACGGGATCAACGCAGCCAGGCCGAAACCGATCGAGATGAGGCCCATCAGCAGCAGGGCGCCCGTGACACTGCTCGCTACCCGGAAGATGAAGCCCTGCGTGCGCCCGTACCAGAGCTGCACGGCGAACGACAGCAGCACGACGCCGCCGAAGCCGACCAGCATCCAGGGCACGCGCCATTCCTCCGGCACGAAGATGCCGATCGCCACCGTGGCGACGAACGCCGTCGCCCATACGACGATCACACCGACGAACGCGTTGCGCGGTGCGAGTGCTGGATCCGTCATGACACCATTGTTGCGCATCGCGTCCCGGTATCATGGCGGCACGGCGTCGATCCCCCGTCGGTGAGGAGTGCGCGTGGCCCTGGTCCTGGTTCTGACCAACGCTCCGCTCTCGGAGCAGGTCCTGCCCGCTCTCGAGTTGCTGAGCCATAAAGCGCGCCAGATTCCGGCGGAGCCCGCGCAGCTGGTCAACGCCCCGGAGTACGACGTCGTGATCGTCGACGGTCGTCATGACCTGGTGGCGGCGAAGTCGCTGTGCCGCCTGCTGCGCGCCACCGGACAGGACGCCCCCTTGCTCCTCGTGGTCACCGAGGGCGGGATGAGCGCGCTCTCCGGCGACTGGGGCATCGACGATGTACTGCTCGTCACCGCCGGCCCTGCCGAGATCGACGCACGGCTGCGTCTCGCACTGGCGCGGCGCGATGACGTCGCCGAGCCCTCGCGGGTGCAGGCCTCCGGCGTCACGATCGATGAGCAGTCGTACTCGGCGAAGCTGCGCGGCAGACCGCTGGACCTCACCTACAAGGAGTTCCAGCTGCTCCACTTCCTTGCCACACACCCGTCACGCGTCTTCACCAGGGAGCAGCTGCTCAGCGAGGTCTGGGGCTACGACTATTTCGGCGGCACCCGTACCGTCGACGTTCATGTGCGGCGGCTCAGGGCGAAGCTCGGCGACCAGGAGCAGATCATCGGCACGGTGCGCAACGTCGGCTATCGCTTCAACGTCAACGAGGACGAGAGCGTCGCCGCTGCCGGGTGAGGACGGACGCTGTTCACACGAGCGTCACCCGGCGGTGCTTAGATGTACCCCATGATCGATCCCGCACTCGCCGACGCCGGCCTCGGAGACGCCGAAGACGATGACTTCGACGCCATCGAGTCGCCCGACTCCCAACTCCCGGACCACCGCTACCTTGATCGCGAGCTCAGCTGGCTCGCGTTCAACCAGCGCGTGCTGGAGCTCGCCGAGGATCCGTCGCTGCCCGAACTCGAACGGGCCAACTTCCTGGCGATCTTCGCCAGCAACCTCGACGAGTTCTTCATGGTGCGCGTGGCCGGCCTCAAGCGGCGCATCATGACCGGACTCGCGGTGCCGACCAACATCGGCCGCTCCCCCGTCGACGCGCTCGCGGACATCTCCCGCGAGGCGCACGCCTTGCAGCTGCGTCACGCGGATGCATGGATCTCGATGGTGCGCCCCGCTCTCGCCGAGTCCGGCGTGGAGATCACCGACTGGTCCGAACTCACCGACGGCGAGCGCTCCGCCCTGTCCGAGTACTTCCAGGCCCAGGTCTTCCCGGTGCTGATGCCGCTGGCCGTCGACCCGGCTCACCCGTTCCCGTACATCTCCGGCCTCTCGCTGAACCTCGCGATCCGCATCCGCAACGCCCGAACGGGTCGGCAGGAGTTCGCGCGCCTCAAGGTGCCGCCCATGCTCCCCCGCTTCGTCGAGGTGCCCGGTGGCGGCGAGATCAAGCGCTTCCTGCGCTTGGAGGAACTCATCGCCAACCACCTGGGCGATCTGTTCCCCGGCATGGAGGTGCTCGATCACCACGCGTTCCGGCTGACGCGCAACGAAGACGTGGAGATCGAGGAGGACGAGAGCGAGAACCTGATCCAGGCGCTCGAGGCCGAGTTGCTCCGTCGCCGGTTCGGCCCGCCGATCCGGCTGGAGATCACCGACGACATGGATGACGTCACCATGGATCTGCTGGTCCGTGAACTCGACATCACCGACCTCGAGATCTACCGCCTCCCCGGCCCGCTCGATCTGCGCGGCCTGTTCGATCTGTCCCGCATCGACCGCCCCGACCTGCGCTACCCGCCGCACCTGCCCACCACGGCCGTGGCCTTCCAGCCCGCGGGATCGAGCAACCGCGCCGACATCTTCAAGGCGATCCGCAAGTCGGACGTGCTGGTTCACCACCCGTACGAGTCGTTCACCACCAGCGTGCAGGCGTTCCTCGAGCAGGCTGCCCGCGACCCGCACGTGCTCGCCATCAAGCAGACGCTCTACCGCACCTCCGGCGACAGCCCCATCGTGCAGGCGCTCATCGACGCGGCCGAGGCCGGCAAGCAGGTTCTGGCACTCGTCGAGGTGAAGGCGCGATTCGACGAGGCCAACAACATCGTCTGGGCGCGCAAGCTCGAGAAGGCCGGCGTGCATGTGGTCTACGGACTCGTCGGGCTGAAGACGCACTGCAAGCTCGCCCTCGTGATCCGCGAAGAAGACGGCAAGCTCCAGCACTACTCCCACGTCGGCACCGGCAACTACAACCCGAAGACCAGCCGCATCTACGAGGACTTCGGCCTCTTCACCGCAGATGCGCAGGTCGGCAAGGATCTGACCCGACTCTTCAACGAGCTCAGCGGTTATGCCATCGAGAAGAAGTTCAAGCGGCTCCTCGTCGCCCCGTTGCACCTGCGCAAGGGTCTCGTCCGCCAGATCGACGCCGAACGCAAGAACGCCGAGGCCGGCGTTCCCGCGCACATCCGCATCAAGGTCAACTCGATGGTCGACGAGGAGATCATCGACGCGCTGTACCGCGCGAGCGCCGCAGGAGTGAAGGTCGACGTCTGGGTGCGCGGCATCTGCAGCCTGCGCACGGATCTCGACGGCATCAGCGACAACATCACGGTGCGCAGCATCCTCGGCCGCTATCTGGAGCACTCGCGGATCTTCGCGTTCGAGAACGGCGGCGACCCGCAGGTGTACATCGGCAGCGCCGACATGATGCACCGCAACCTCGATCGTCGCGTGGAAGCACTGGTGCGGGTCACCGATCCCGCCCACCTGAAGGAGCTGCAGACGTTCTTCGACCTGGCGATGGATGCCGGGACGACCTCGTGGCATCTGGGCGCCGGCGGCGTCTGGGAGCGCCACGCCGTGGACGCGGACGGCAAGCCCCTGATCGACCTGCAGGATAAGACCATGGGGTTGATCCAACGGCGTCGCCGCGCACGGGCGGTTCGATGAACACTCGGCAGCTGCAGCTCCCGCCCGACACGGCGACCGGGTCGAAGTGGGCGGACAAGGCCGTGTATGCGGCGGGAGCTGTGGTCTGGCGACTCGTCGAGGGCAAGCTGCGGATCCTCCTGATCCACCGCACGAAGTACCGCGACGTCACCCTGCCCAAGGGCAAGGTC
Organism: Microbacterium sp. B19(2022); assembly: GCF_012030385.1. Taxonomy (NCBI): domain Bacteria; kingdom Bacillati; phylum Actinomycetota; class Actinomycetes; order Micrococcales; family Microbacteriaceae; genus Microbacterium; species Microbacterium sp. B19(2022). Next base: position 10,872 of record NZ_JAAUVO010000020.1, on the reverse strand, counting down.
GACCCCGGAGAGATGCTCGCTGAAACCGCCGTGCGGGAGGTGCACGAGGAGACCGGCATCCGCGTCTCGCTCGGCGTATCGGTCGGTGTGAGCCGGTACCACCTGGCATCCCAGAAGCAGAAGGTCGTGCACTACTGGGCGGCAGAAGCGACGGACGCCGCCATCCGGGAGTCGACGTTCGTGCCCAACCGGGAGATCGCCGCGTTGGAGTGGGTCAGCGTGAAGAAGGCGCGTGCGCGCCTGAGCTACCCCGTCGACCTCGAGATCCTCGACTTCTTCTCCAACCTCGTCGACGACGGCGTGCTGCGCACCTTCCCCGTGATCGCGCTGCGGCATGCGAAGGCCACGCCCCGTTCGGAGTGGGACGGGTCGGATGCCTTCCGTCCGCTCACCGAGCGCGGACGCAAGCAGGCGAAGTCGATCGTGGGACCGCTGCGTGCCTTCGGCGTGCGCCGGATCGTGACCAGTGACGCGGTGCGCTGCGTCGAGACGATCACCCCGCTCGCCCGTGCGCTCGATCGCAAACCCGTGAAGACCGACAAGATGAGCCAGGACGCCTGGGAAGACGGCGAGTCCGATCTGCGCGCGGTCGTCGGACGCCGTATCCGCGCCGGCAAGCCGGCCGTGCTGTGCAGCCACGGCCCGGTGCTGCCCGGCCTGCTCTCGGAGATCGCGCTGGCAACCGGCACCATCCAGGGCTCGTATCTCAGCAGCGCCGCAGACCTCGAGCCGGCCGCGTTCTCGGTCGTCCACCTCTCCTCCACGAATCCCGGATCCGGGATCATCGCGATCGAGACCCACATCCCGAAGGTCTGATGCGTCGACGGGCTCCGCGCCCCAGGGCCGCAATCTCGCGGGAGCACCCCAGAGAGTCGCCCGTCGTTCACCTGCCGTTCACCTGCTCGGGAGAGTCTCGTTAACCGTCGCCCATAGCGTCACTGTGTGCCCTGCACCGGGCCCCACCCATCAAAGATCGAAGGATCCACAGTGAAGATCTCCCGAATCGCACGAATCGGCGCCATCGGCGCCGTCGCCGCTCTCGCCCTCGCCGGCTGTGCCGCGAACGAAGGCGGCACCGGTTCCACCGAAGCTCCCACCTCCGACGTCGCGGCCGTCAGCGGCTCGCTGGTCGGCGCCGGCGCATCCTCGCAGCAGGTCGCCATCCAGGCGTGGACCGCCGAGTTCCAGAAGACCAACCCCGACGCCCAGGTCGAGTACGACCCGCAGGGCTCGGGCGGCGGCCGCGAGTCCTTCCAGCAGGGTGCGGTCAACTTCGCCGGTTCCGACCGCGCGTTCAAGACCGACGAGATCTCGGCCGGCGGCTTCGGCGCGTGCGTCGACGGCTCCGACCTCATCGAGATCCCGGCCTACGTCTCCCCGATCGCCATCGTCTTCTCGCTCGACGGCGTGGACGAGCTGAACCTCGCCCCCGAGACCATCGCGTCGATCTTCGCCGGCAAGATCGCCAAGTGGAACGACCCTGCCATCGCCGCGGACAACCCCGACGCTGAGCTCCCCGACCTCGCCATCACGCCGGTGCACCGCTCCGACAAGTCGGGCACCACGGGCAACTTCACCGACTACCTCGCGCAGACCGCGGGCGACGTGTGGACCGCGGGCAGCGTCGAGGAGTGGCCGGCCGACCTCGCCGGCGAGTCCGCCGAGAAGACCTCGGGTGTCGCCAACGCCGTCAAGGGCGGACAGGGCCTCATCGGCTACATCGACTCGTCGCAGGCTGCCGACTTCTCGGCCGTCAACGTCAAGGTCGGCGACAAGTTCGTGCCGCACTCAGCCGAGGGCGCCGCTGCCACGCTCGACGCGTCGAAGATCGAGGAAGGCCGCACCGACGGCGACCTCGCCTTCGCGATCGACCGCACCACGACCGCTGATGGCGCGTACCCCGTGCTCCTCGTCAGCTACCTCATCGGCTGCGCCGAGTACGAGGACGAGAACGTCGCCGCACTGACCAAGGCGTTCTTCACCACGGCGATCAGCGCCGAGGGCCAGGACGTCGCCGCGACGAACGCCGGCAGCGCCCCGATCTCGGACGACCTGCGCACGCAGGCACAGGCTGCGATCGACCTCATCAAGTGAGTCGATGACGGTCTCCGGGATGCCATACGGCGTCCCGGAGACCGTCTGCTCGCGTCAGACACCCGATCTCCACTGAGCAGGAAGCAGCTCCCATGACAGCCACGACCTCGCCGGCGTCTACGCGCATCGTCGCGAAGAAGCGCGCCGGTGACCTCTGGTTCTCCGGAACGGCGGTCGCCGCCGGGTCCATGATCATGATCACGCTGGCCGCGGTCGCGATCTTCCTCATCGTTCAGTCGATCCCGGCCTTCACCGCGACCGCCGAAGAGGCCTCCCTCCTCAAGACCAACTTCTGGGACTACGTCGGTCCGCTCCTCTTCGGCACCGTCTGGGCGGCCTTCCTGGCCCTCCTCCTCGCCGTCCCCCTCTCGCTCGGCGTGGCGCTCTTCATCACCCACTACGCCCCGCGACGACTCGCTCAGGGTCTGGGCTACGTGGTCGACCTGCTCGCCGCCGTCCCTTCGGTCGTCTTCGGCCTCTGGGGCATCCTGGTCCTCGCACCCGCGGTGCAGCCCATCTACGTCTGGCTGAACACGAACGCCTCCTGGATCCCGTTCTTCGGTGGCGTCGTCTCCCCCACGGGCCGCACAATCCTCACCGCCGCCATGGTGCTCGCGGTCATGGTCGTCCCGATCATCACGGCCATCTGCCGCGAGATCTTCCTGCAGACCCCTCGCCTCCACGAGGAGGCCGCCCTCGCCCTCGGCGCCACCCGCTGGGAGATGGTCCGGATGGCTGTTCTGCCCTTCGGCCGATCCGGAATCGTCTCCGCCTCGATGCTCGGCCTCGGCCGGGCGCTCGGTGAGACCATGGCCGTCGCGATGGTGCTCTCGGTGAGCAAGGCCGTCACGTTCGAACTGCTCACCTCCACGAACCCCTCCACGATCGCAGCCAACATCGCGCTGACGTTCCCCGAGGCGTACCAGGTCAACATCAACATCCTCATCGCGACCGGTCTGATCCTGTTCGTCGTGACCTTCGCGGTGAACGCGATCGCACGCTGGTTCGTGAACCGCCGCAAGGAATTCTCGGGAGCGAACTGACATGACCGTTACCGCCCCCGAAACATCGCTCGCCGCGAGCGCGGCCCCGTCCCCGCTCGCGCTCAGCTCGGGACACCTCCCTCGCTGGTCGCCCTGGGCTCTTCTCGGCCTCTCCCTCCTGATCGGGTTCACGCCGTTCGCCATCACGGCGCTCGCCAGCGGATCCGACCTCAACATCGCCGGCTCCGTCGTCTTCGGGGCCCTCATCTACCTGGTGCTCATCTACGTGATGTCACGCATCATCGAGAGCCCCCGGAAGGCGCTCGACCGTCTGATCACCGGCGTCGTCACCTCGGCGTTCGCGATCGCGATGGTGCCGCTGGTCTCCGTCGCCATCACGGTGGTCGCCAACGGGGTCGCCCGCTTCGACGGACTGTTCTTCTCCTCGTCGATGCGCGGTGTCCTCGGCGAGGGCGGCGGCGCCCTCCACGCCATCATCGGCACGCTCCTCGTCACCCTCGCCGCCGCGGTCATCTCGATCCCGATCGGCCTGATGACGGCCGTGTACCTGGTCGAGTACGGCAAGGGCGGGCGCATGGCCCGCACCATCACCTTCCTGGTCGACGTCATGACGGGTATCCCCTCGATCGTCGCCGGCCTGTTCGCCTACGCGGTCTTCGCTCTGATCTTCGGACCCGGCGTGCGCATGGGCATCGCCGGCTCGGTCGCCCTGGCAGTGCTCATGATCCCGGTCGTCGTGCGCTCCACCGAGGAGATGCTGCGGCTCGTACCGAACGAGCTGCGCGAAGCGGCTTACGCGCTCGGGGTGCCGAAGTGGCTCACGATCGTCAAGGTGGTCCTCCCCACCTCGATCGCCGGAATCACGACCGGTGTGATGCTCGCCATCTCCCGCGTGATCGGCGAGACGGCGCCGCTGCTCCTCACGGCCGGATTCACCGACGCCATGAATTACAACCTGTTCAGCGGCCGCATGCAGACTCTCCCCGTGTTCACGTACTCCCAGTACGCGTACCAGGGCATCCCTGCGGAGGCATACGTCGAACGGGCTTGGGCAGCCGCCCTGACGCTCATCATCATCGTCATGCTGCTCAACCTGATCGCCCGCCTCGTGGCGAAGATCTTCGCCCCCAAGACCGGCCGCTGAGCCCTCGACCCGACAAGCAAGGAACAGCAGTGTCCAAGAGCATCGAAGTCAACGACCTGAACGTCTACTACAGCGACTTCCTCGCCGTGGAAGGCGTCTCCCTCGACATCCAGCCACGCAGCGTCACGGCCTTCATCGGCCCGTCGGGCTGCGGGAAGTCCACGTTCCTGCGCACGCTCAACCGCATGCACGAGGTCATCCCCGGCGCCCGCGTCGAGGGAGAGGTGCTGCTCGACGGCAAGGACCTCTACGGCCCCGGCATCGACCCGGTGCTCGTGCGCCGCCAGGTGGGCATGGTGTTCCAGCGCCCGAACCCGTTCCCCACGATGTCGATCAAGGAGAACGTCCTCGCGGGCGTGAAGCTCAACAACAGCCGCATGTCGAAGAGCGATCAGGACGCCCTCGTGGAGAAGTCCCTGGTCGGAGCGAACCTCTGGAACGAGGTCAAGGACCGCCTCGACAAGCCGGGGTCGGGCCTTTCCGGCGGACAGCAGCAGCGTCTGTGCATCGCCCGCGCGATCGCCGTGTCGCCGCAGGTGCTGCTGATGGACGAGCCGTGCTCGGCCCTCGACCCGATCTCGACCTATGCGATCGAGGAGCTGATCGGCGAGCTCAAGAACGAGTTCACGATCGTCATCGTCACGCACAACATGCAGCAGGCATCCCGCGTGTCCGACAAGACGGCATTCTTCAACATCGCCGGCACGGGCAAGCCGGGCAAGCTCATCGAGTACGACGACACGACGAGCATCTTCACCACGCCGTCCGTACAGGCCACCGAGGACTACGTCTCCGGCCGCTTCGGGTGAGCTGAGGCTTCCGCGAAGAGGGTCCAGGAGTATCTACTCCTGGGCCCTCTTCTGTGCGCACCCGCGGACGCTCAGTCGCGCGGGGAGAGCAGGTAGCGGTTCAGGTCGGCGGTCAGGGCCTGGTCGACCGGGAGGGTGACGTCGTCGACGGCGGTGATGGCCGCAGCGAGGCGGACGCTCGACACGAGCCACGCGGCATCCGCCTGCGGGAGATCCGTCGCCGGGATGCGGTCGTAGCCGACCTCGAATCCCTGCGCAGCGAGGTGCTCGTACACACTGAGCTGCGTCGTGCCGTGCAGGATGCCGCCGTTCGGGGCCGGCGTGACGAAGCGGTCGCCGAAGCGGAGGATGAGCGAAGCCGTCGGCGCCTCCAGCACGAAGCCGTCGCTCGACAGGAAGATCGCATCGTCCGCCCCGCGCCGGTGCGCCTCGCGGAGCGCCGCCATGTTCACCGCGTACGAGAGCGTCTTCGCGCCCAGCAGCAGCCACGGCGCTCGCTCGGCCGCACCCAGGTCGTATCCGCGATCGAGGGTGACGACGCGCACGCCCGTCTCCCGTACGGCGGAGAAGTCGGATGCCGGCGCGGCCGTCACCCACGCGGTCGGCGTGGGCCCGTGCTCGACGCCGCGGCTGAGGATGAGCTTGATCACGGATTCGCCCGCACCCAGCTGGGCGGCCGCCCGGTCGATGGCCTGGCGCCACTGCGCGAGGTTCGGCACGGGAAGATCGCACAGGCGTGCCGAATGCGCGAGCCGCTCGAGGTGCGGGACGACCTCTTGCGCATGCCCGTCGACCACGCCGATCGACTCGAACACGCCGTCACCGCGCTGCGTGCTCAGCTCCCCCACGCTGAGCGCCGGAGCCGCGGCGTCCACCTGCGTGAACGTGTCGGCGTACTCGGAGCGCTGCTCCTCGGCGGCCACGGGATCGATCATGAGTGCGAAACGCCCGGTCATGATCCGAGCCTAGAGGGCGGGAATAGGCGTGGCCGCATCGCGTTACAATTGAGTGGCCGGGCCGCATAACCCCGGGCTCCATTTTTCGCCGCTACGAGCGGCCTTCCGCCGAGAGGCGTTCTTGCGGCCCGGTCTTTTCTTTGTCCGGCGCATTCCCAGGGCCTCTCGGCCCGTCGGAACGTGTCCGTCAGCTGAGAGCCCCCGTGCGCCACAGCACCGCGGCGGCAGCCAGATCCTGCGCGTAGCTGCTCAGGCGCAGCGCTCGGGTGGTCAACTCACTCGCTCGCGAGGGCTCGGTCGGCTCGTAGTCGTCCGCCGTGTGCGTCGCACCCGAAGCCTGCACCCGGCAGAACGCGGCAGCGCGGTCGAGGGCCACGGCGAAGTCGCCGCGGAATGCCCCGCGCAGGATCGTGTCGACCAGCGCGACGAGCTCATCGGGACTCGCCGGCACCGGAGCACCGGCGATCACGACGTCTGCCGAAGCCAGCTCCACCCGACCGCGGTCGTAGAGCAGCGCGGCCGTGCGGGCGTCGGCGTGGATCGCGAGCTGCAGCACGTACAGGCGCCACAGAGCTCCGGGAAGCGTGCGGGACGGAGCCTTGGACCACAGCTCCGCGATCTCATCGATGCCGTGCTCGGAGGTGAACGCCACGAGCCGCTCCGCGCTGGCTCCACTCTCGTCTGCGCGGACGCGGGTCAGCAGAGCGGATGCCGTGGCGTGTGCGACCCGCGTCTCTTCGGCGGGATCGTGCGCGCCGACGATGTTGTCGAAGGACGAGGTCGGTCGGCGCACGGGGCGGTGGTGCTGCTCAGGCATCCATCCAGGGTACGCGCGATCGGCGACGCTCAGGCCGTGGGGATGACGATCACCGGGTCGGTCGTCGGCTGCCCCGTCGGCGACCCGCCCGCCTGCTCGACGGTGACCGCGATCGCATCGCCCGCCTGCATGTCGCCATCGAGCAGGGCGGTCGCATCACCGCCGTCGACATCGAACACGCCTGCCGAGACCGGGGCATCACCGCGCACGAACCAGAGTTCGTACGTCTCGCCCTCCCCCGGATTCGGGAGCCCGTCCGCCACCAGCACGGCCTTGCCGACCGAGCCCGACCAGTGCGCCGTGGCCGTTCCGCCGTCATCGAGCGCGACCGTCGCCTGCTCGGCGTCTCCTGCCGCTTCGATCTCCTGCAGGGCGACCACGCTCGCGGGGCGGTTCAGCTGCTGATTCAGGGCCACTGCGCCGATGCCGACACCGACGAGGAGGGCGAGGCACGCGGCCAACGCGAACACCGTGCGAGTCCAGCGGCGCGGCTGCGGGGACTCGACGGCGGGCTCCTCCGCGGCGCGGCTTACCGGTGCGGGAGCGGCCGCACGCGGCTCGTCTCCGTCCGATGCGCGCCCCTGCGGCGTCACGGCGATCTGCGCGAGCAGAGCGGATCGGATGCTCGCGGGCGGATCGACCGTCGCGGCCGTCTCTGCGAGCATCCCGGCCGCACCGGCATCCGCTTCGACGATGGTCTGCCATTCCGGGTGTGCGGCGAGCGCGTCGTGGAAGCGGCGCTCATCTTCTGCCGACAGAGCGTGCAGGGCGGCACCTGCCGCGAGCTCTGCGAACTCCTTCTCGTTCATGCCGTCACCCCCATCGCCGTGCGCAGTCGGGTCAGCCCGTCTCGCATTCGTGTCTTGATCGTTCCCAGCGGCGCGCCTACCAGGGCCGCGATCTCGTTCTGACTGTAACCGCCGTAATAGGCGAGGACGAGTGCCTCGCGCTGCACCTCAGGAAGCCCCGAGAGAGCGTCGACGACCTTCTCGCCTTCGATTCCCAACTCCACCTGTTCTGCGACGCTGTCGTGTGCCACACCGATGTCCTTGAACCCGGCCCGCACATCGCGGTCGGCGCTCGACTGCGATGCCCGCACCCGGTCGACGGCCCGACGATGTGCGATCGTCATGACCCACGCTCGTCCCTGACCTCTGTTCGGAGCGAAGCGGGAAGCGGATTGCCAGATCTCCAGGAAGACCTCCTGCAGGACCTCCTCGCTCTGCGCCCGGTTCACCAGGACACGGAGGATCAGCCCGAAGGCGCGGGAGGAGAGGGCGTCGTAGAGGGCCGCGAAGGCAGCCTGGTCACCGTCGGCGACGCGCACGAGGAGGTCGCCGACAGCATCCTGCGTCGCGCCGTCCTCCGGGACGTCCATTCCGTCGATGACCATCTCCACAAGCATGCCGTATCTCCTCTCCCTACCCGCGCAGACGTCACCCGAATGTGAAGGAATAGACCTGGATCCCCGGCGGCACGTCGAGCGTGAGGGTGCCTTCGGCGATATCGGCCTGCTTGAGCAGCTCGTACGAGCGCGGAGTGCCGTCGATCGCGATGGTCTCCGTCGATCCGTCGTCGCGGCGGAGCTCGATGTCTCCCGTCCCGGCGACCACGACCCGCACTTCGGCGGCGTGATACTCGAGACTGATCCGGCCGTCGTCGCTCTCGGGAGTCGCGAACTGCGTCTCGATCGTCCAGTCGCCGTCGAGCGCGAAGCTGTCCGCCGGCTGATCCTTCGGGATCGTGTACGCGTTCGTGCCGGAGCGGTAGTCGCCGCCGCCGCCGTAGTTCACGTCCTTCGACGAGCCCAGGAACGTCTCCCTCGTGGTCGACCCCACATCGGGTGTGTCATCCTCGACGTCGGTCGCGCCAGGAAGGTCGACGGACGGATCCGCGTCCTTCAGCAGCTCACGGATCATCGACTCGGTCGCGGCATAGTTTCCCTCGCCGAACGAGATGTGGCGCACGGTTCCCTCCGCATCGATCAGGTAGTGCGCGGGCCAGTAGCGGTTGCGGTAGTTCGTCCACGTCGACAGGTTGTTGTCGAGGGCGACCGGGTACTCGATGCCGAAGTCCCGCGCACCGGCCGCCACATTGCCCGGGTCCTTCTCGAACGCGTACTCGGGAGAGTGGATGCCGATCACCTGGAGCCCCGCATCGCGGTACGCCTCATCCCAGGCGACCACATGCGGCAGCGAACGCTGGCAGTTGATGCACGAGTACGCCCAGAAGTCGATCAGCACCACCTGGCCGCGCAGGTCCTTCAGGTCGAGGGCCTCACCATCCGGCGTGTTGAGCCATTCCTGGATGCCCTTGATCGACGGCGCCGTTCCGCACGACTCGAGTTCCTCCGCACCGTTGGTGCACTTGTCGAGGTCTTTGTTCTCCTCATTGACGAGTCCGCCGAGGTCGAGGGCGTCCTTCACCTGATCGGAGTCGGCGATCTGCTCCTGCAGCGGAGCGGTGTAGTCGGGCAGCAGACGCTGCAGAGCCTGCGGCACGTTGAACACGAGTCCGACGGCGAGCGCGATCATCGCGATGCCGGCGGCGATGCGCAACCCGCGCTCCTTCGAGCGGAAAGAGCGGATGCGCTCGACGACGCTGCGACCGGCGAGGGCGAAGATCAGCAGCGGCACCGCCACCCCGATCGAGAACGACACGGTGAGCAGCACGGTTCCGATGCCGATCTGACCGGTGGAGCCCGCGACGATGATGGCGGCCAGCACGGGGCCGGCACAGGGCACGAACACGGCACCGAGCGCAAGGCCGACACCGAAGCCGCTCCCCCGGTTCTTCACCTCGCGCTGTCCGAACCGCTGGAACGGCCGCTCGAGGATGTGCTGGAACCGCGGCACGATGAGCCCGACGCCGATGATGATCAACACCGCGATGCCGACCCAGCGGATGATGTCCTGCGGCAGATTCAGCAGTCCGAGCAGCAGTGAGCCGCCGAGCGTGACGAGTGTGAAGCTCAGCACCAGCCCCGCGATCACGAAGTAGGGACGGCTGCGCCTGGCGGGCACCACCTCGTCTTCGTACCGTGCCGACTGCGCACCCCCGGTGAGGAAGATCACGGGCAGCACGGGCAGGATGCACGGCGAGATGCCGGTGATGAGCCCGCCGAGCAGGCCGATGATGATCAGGTCCATGAGGTCCCCACTTCTGTCGGGAGCTGTTCGCTCCGGGGGCGACAACGGATTGGATTCGATCGATCTGAGAGATTTCTGAGATTTCTCCCATCCGATCTCGAAGGTGCTCCGAACAGCCCTCGACGCCACGGAGAGGCCGTGGCTCAGTTCTGAAGGAGCTCGACATGTTCAGCACCAAGAAGAAGGTCACCGCAGCCATCACCCTCGGCCTGGCGAGCGCGTTCCTGCTCTCCGCCTGTTCGATGGGCAGCGGCAGCACCACGGAGGAGTCCACCGAGCCCAAGGCTCCCGAGACGTCGGAGTCGACGCCGATGGAGATGGACCCGGCCGCGAACCTCGTGGGCCCCGGTTGCGCCGCCTACGCCGAAGCCGTGCCGGAGGGCGCAGGATCGATCCAGGGCATGTCCCAGGACCCGGTCGCTGTCGCCGCATCCAACAACCCGATGCTGACCACGCTGGTCGCAGCGGTGAGTGGACAGCTCAACCCCGACGTGAACCTCGTCGACACGCTCAACGGAGACGAGTTCACCGTGTTCGCACCGGTGGATGACGCCTTCGCGAAGATCGACCCGGCCACCATCGAGGCTCTCAAGACCGACAGCGCGACACTGAGCTCGATCCTGACGTACCACGTGGTCCCCGGCCAGATCGAGCCGGCCGACATCGAGGGCATGCACAAGACGGTCCAGGGTGCCGACCTCGAGGTCACCGGCAGCGGCGATGACTGGATGGTCAACGACGCCAAGATCGTCTGTGGTGGAGTGCAGACCGCGAACGCGACCGTGTACCTGATCGACACGGTCCTGATGCCCCCGGCTTCCTAAGCACGGGATGGCCGGGAGGAGGACCCGGCACGCGGCCTTCTCGGAGTAGGGGGAGCCACCCGAGAAGGAGACGGG